>NZ_PSWC01000032.1:0-33595 GCF_002931535.1 Rathayibacter sp. AY1C6
CGTTCGGCAGTGCGGGGGCGCGCCGGGAGGGCGGCTCGTCGACGGCGAGACGGGCGCGGAAGGCTCGGTGCTCGGGCCGAGACGGGCAGGGACCGGCTCGCCACAAGCACAGCCGAACCAGTGATCCGCGTGCCAGCGGATCGCTGTAGGCGGACGCGACCCGCTCCACCCGCCCCGCCATCTCCGGAAGCCGACCGCGGCGAGCCGGGCAGGGACCGGCTCGCTATCTGATCAGCCGCGACAGCAGCCGGTCGGCGAGGATCCTGCCGTCGGTCTGGCAGGTGGGGCAGTACTGGAGCGTGGAGTCGTGGAAGACCACCTGGCGGATCGTGTCGCCGCAGACGGGGCACGCCTCTCCTGTGCGGCCGTGGACGCGCATGCCGAGCTTCTTCTCGCGCTTGAGGTCGGCCGCGTGCAGGCCCTCGGCGCGGGCGAGCGCCTCCTCGAGTGTGTAGCGGAGGGCCGCGTAGAGGCGGTCCAGCTCGTCGGCGGTGAGCGCGGCGGGCTTGAAGGGCGACATGCGCGCCACGTGGAGGATCTCGTCCGAGTAGGCGTTGCCGATGCCGGCGATGCGGGACTGGTCGCGGAGGACGCCCTTCACCTGCGCCCGGCCCGCCGTGGCGAGGATCGCGCCGAGGATCTCCTCGGTGAACTCCGGGTCCAGCGGATCGGGACCCAGCCGGGCGACGCCCGGGACGTCGAGCGGATCGGCGACGATCGAGAGCGCGAGGCTCTTCTTGGTGCCGGCCTCCGTCACGTCGAACCCCGACCCGTCGTCGAGGACGAGCCGCGCGGCGAGCGGTCCCCGGCCGGGCTTCGCCGGCGCCGTCGGCCGCTCGGGCCGCCAGCGGACCCAGCCGGCGCGGGCGAGGTGCAGGAGGACGTGGGCCTCGCCGACTGCGAGGTCGAGGAACTTGCCGTGCCGCGATACTCCGTGGACGGTCTCGCCGGACAGAGCCGACGGCGGGATGGCGACGGTCTTGAGGGCGGAGATCGCGAACACGTCGAGCCGCTCGAGGACGCGTCCGCCCAGGCGCGCGTCGAGATCGAGGGCGAGGGCCTGGACCTCGGGGAGTTCGGGCATGCGACCACCCTGGCCCGCGGGTCCCGCACCGTCCACCCCTGGCGGAGTGGACGGCAGCCGGTCAGTCGCCGAAGCGCGTCGCCGCGACCTTCCGCAGGAACAGCTCGTGGAACCGGTAGTCGCCGGTGATCTCGGGGTGGAACGCCGTCCCGAGGAGGTTGCCCTGCTCGACCGCGACCACCCGCCCGTCGGCGACGCTGGCGAGCGCGGTCGCCCGCTCCCCCAGCTCCTCCACGACCGGTGCGCGGATGAAGACCGCGTGCACCGGCGGATCGCCGATGGCCGGCACGTCGAGATCGGTCTCGAAGGAGTCGAGCTGGTTGCCGAACGCGTTCCTCCGGACCGACACGTCCAGGCCGCCGAAGCTGCTCTGGCCGTCGATGCGGTCGAGGACCCGGTCGGCGAGCATGATCAGCCCGGCGCAGGTCCCGTAGACGGGCATCCCCGCACTGATCGCCTCGACGACCGGCTCCGCGAGGCCGAAGAGGCGCGACAGCTTGTCCATCACCGTGGACTCGCCGCCCGGGATGACCAGCCCCGCGACGGTGGCGAGCTCCTCCGGGCGTCGCACCAGCACCACCTCGGCGCCCAGCTCGCGCAGGACGTGCGCGTGCTCGCGGAAGTCGCCCTGCAGCGCGAGGACCCCGACGCGGAGCCCCTCGAGGGACTCCCGCGTCGATCCTGCGCCGGCGAGCGGCGCGTCGGCGCTACCAGCCACGCTCGGCGAGGCGGTGCGGCGCGGGCACGTCGGCCACGTTGATGCCGACCATCGCCTCGCCCAGGCCGCGCGAGGCCTCCGCGACGACCTTCGCGTCGTCGAAGAAGGTGGTCGCCTTCACGATCGCGGCCGCGCGCTTGGCGGGCTCGCCCGACTTGAAGACGCCGGAGCCGACGAACACGCCGTCGGCGCCCAGCTGCATCATCAGCGCCGCGTCGGCCGGGGTCGCGACCCCGCCGGCGGTGAAGAGGACGACGGGGAGCTTGCCGGTCCGGGCGATCTCGACGACCAGGTCGTAGGGGGCCTGCAGCTCCTTCGCGGCGACGTAGAGCTCGTCCTTGGTCATCGCCTTCAGGCGGTTGACCTCGCCGGAGATCGTGCGGATGTGCTTGGTCGCCTCGGAGACGTCGCCGGTGCCGGCCTCGCCCTTCGAGCGGATCATCGCTGCGCCCTCGGTGATGCGGCGCAGCGCCTCGCCCAGGTTGGTCGCTCCGCAGACGAAGGGGACGGTGAAGTTCCACTTGTCGATGTGGTTCACGTAGTCGGCGGGCGAGAGGACCTCGGACTCGTCGATGTAGTCGACGCCGAGCTCCTGCAGGATCTGCGCCTCGACGAAGTGGCCGATGCGCGCCTTCGCCATGACGGGGATCGACACGGCGGAGACGATGCCGTCGATCAGGTCGGGGTCGCTCATGCGTGCGACGCCGCCCTGCGAGCGGATGTCGGCGGGGACGCGCTCGAGCGCCATGACGGCGACCGCGCCGGCGTCCTCCGCGATGCGGGCCTGATCGGCGTCGACGACGTCCATGATGACGCCGCCCTTGAGCATCTCGGCGAGACCGCGCTTGACGCGGCTCGAGCCGAACTGCTCGGGAGCGGACGAGGACGGAGTGGTGGTGTCGGTCATGTTCGCGAGTCCTGTTCTGTGCGGCGACTTCCGCCGACGGCAGCTCCGAGTCTACGAGACGGCACCCACCGTCCGCGGCGCTGGACAGGGGGCCGGGCGGCGGTCTAGAGGCTCGGCCAGGCCGCCGCGAGGCTCGCCCGCACGTCGCCGAGCAGCTGCGGGAGCGCCTTCGTGCGGGCGATGATCGGGAAGAAGTTCGCGTCGGTCGCCCAGCGCGGAACCACGTGCTGGTGCAGGTGCGCGGCGATCCCCGCTCCCGCGACCGCGCCCTGGTTCATCCCGAGGTTGAAGCCGTCGTTGTTCGAAACCGAGCGGACGACGCGCATGGCCGTCTGCGTGAGCGCTCCGATCTCGGCCACTTCCTCGGGAGTGGCCTCGTCGTAGAGCGGGATGTGCCGGTACGGGCAGACCAGGAGGTGGCCGGAGTTGTACGGGAACAGGTTCAGCAGAACGTAGGCGTGCTCCCCGCGGGCGACGATGAGGGCCTCCTCGTCGCTCAGCGTCGGCGCCACGCAGAAGGGGCAGTCGTCGGCTCCGGGCTGCCCCTTCTGGATGTAGACCATCCGGTGCGGCGTCCACAGGCGCTGGAACTCGTCGGGAACCCCGGCGAGGTGCGCCGAGCCCTCCGCCCCCTCGGGCACGCAGCCGTCGCCCACGCTCAGACCTGCGCCTTCGAGGCGACGGCCTCGCGGATGCGCGCGACGGCGTCGGCGACCGGGATCCCGTTCTCCTGCGTGCCGTCGCGGAAGCGGAAGCTGACGGCTCCGGCGTCGCGGTCCTTCTCCCCCACGATCATCTGGAACGGCACCTTCTGCAGCGTGGCGTTGCGGATCTTCTTCTGCATCCGGTCGCTGGAGTAGTCGATCTCGGCGCGGATGCCCGACCGCTTGAGCTCGCCGACGACCTCCTCGAGGTAGGGCAGGTACTCGTCGGCGATCGGGATGCCCACGACCTGGACCGGCGACAGCCAGACCGGGAACGCCCCGGCGTAGTGCTCGGTGAGGATCGCGAAGAAGCGCTCGATGGAGCCGAAGAGCGCGCGGTGGATCATCACGGGCCGCTTCTTCGAGCCGTCCGAGGCCGTGTACTCGAGCTCGAAGCGCTCGGGCTGGTTGAAGTCGAGCTGAATGGTCGACATCTGCCAGGTGCGGCCGATGGCGTCGCGCGCCTGCACCGAGATCTTCGGACCGTAGAACGCCGCTCCTCCCGGATCCGGCACCAGCTCGAGACCGGAGGCGACGGCGACCGCGCGCAGCGACTCGATCGCCTCCTCCCACTGCTCGGGCGCACCGACGAACTTCGGGTTGCCCTCCTCGTTCGTGGACAGCTCGAGGTAGAAGTCGTCGAGGCCGTAGTCGCGCAGCACCTGCAGCACGAACTCGAGGTTGCGGGTCAGCTCGGCCGACACGTCCTCCTGCGCGACGTAGATGTGGGCGTCGTCCTGGGTCAGGCCGCGCACGCGGGTGAGGCCCTGCAGGGTGCCGCTCTTCTCGTAGCGGTACACGGTGCCGAACTCGGCCAGGCGCAACGGGAGCTCGCGGTAGCTGCGGCCGCGCGAGCGGAAGATCAGGTTGTGGAACGGGCAGTTCATGGGCTTGAGGTAGTAGTCCTGGCCCTGGCGGGTGACGTTGCCGTCCTCGTCCTGCAGCTCGTCGAGGTGCATCGGGGGGAACATCCCCTCGGAGTACCACTGCAGGTGCCCGCTCGTGAGGAACAGGTCGCCCTTGGTGATGTGCGGCGTGTAGACGAGCTCGTAGTCGTGGGCGAGCAGCTGCTCGCGCATGTACTGCTCGATCTCGTAGCGGATGATCCCGCCCTTGGGGTGGAAGACCGCGAGGCCGGAGCCGATCTCGTCCGGGAAGGAGAACAGGTCGAGCTCGTGGCCGAGCTTGCGGTGGTCGCGGCGCGCCGCCTCCTCGAGGCGGGCCTGGTGCTCGCGCAGCTCGTCCTTCGTGGGCCACGCGGTGCCGTAGACGCGCTGCAGCTGCGGGTTCTTCTCCGAGCCGCGCCAGTAGGCGGCAGCGTTGCGGGTCAGGGCGTAGCCGTTGCCGATCATGCGGGTGTTGGGCAGATGCGGGCCGCGGCAGAGGTCCTTCCAGACCGTCTCGCCGGAACGCGGGTCGACGTTGTCGTAGATGGTGAGCTCGGCGCCGCCGACCTCGACGCTCTCGTCCTCGGCTCCCCCGCCCTTGATCCCGATCAGCTCGAGCTTGTAGGGCTCGCCGGCGAGCTCGGCGCGCGCCTCCTCCTCGGAGACGACGCGGCGCACGAACCGCTGGCCCTGGCGGACGATGCGGTCCATCGCCTTCTCGAGCGCCTTCATCGCCTCGGGCGTGAAGGGCTCCTCGACGTCGAAGTCGTAGTAGAAGCCGTCGGTGACGGGCGGGCCGATGCCCAGCTTCGCCTCCGGGTTGATCTGCTGCACCGCCTGCGCGAGCACGTGGGCCGCGGAGTGGCGGAGGATGTTCAGCCCGTCCGGCGAGGAGATGAGCACCGGCTCGATGCGGTCGCCCGGCACGACGTCGGCGGCGAGGTCCTTGAGCTCCCCGTTGACGCGGATCGCGACCACGGCCCGGTCGGTGAAGTGCGTGAATCCCGTGCCCGCCTCGGTGACGACCGAGTGGGACTCGTTCTCTGCGGGATTCGACGGTTCGTTCGACACGTGCGGGCACTCCTCGGGCTCGGTTGACCCCTCGACTGTAGTCGGCGGCGGCCTCTACCCGAGCGCGTCGCGCACGCGGACGCCGAGCGCGCGCAGAGCGGAGGAGAGCTCGTCCCGGTCGGCGCCGGGGAGCACGAGCGAGCTGCGCTCGAGCTGGTGCAGGAGGACCTCCTCCAGGCCGGGCGGCAGGGAGTCCACGGCGAGCGCCCCCTCGAGTGCGGCGAGCACGGCGACGACGGCCACCGCGTCGCGTGCCGCGAGTCTGCGTGCGCTGATCTCCATGCGTCTCCGTCCGTGTCGTCCGACCCCGTCACCCTGCCGACAGGACGTGCCCCGGAGAGGGGCGCGGGGGCGACCGGTGCGCAATCCGTCCAGGTGGCATCCTGGTCCGATGGGTGCCGGTCCTGCGCTGCAGCGCTTCACGCGCTCCGGGGCCGACCTGGAGGAGGCGCGGCGCTTCTACTCGGACGGCTACGGCGGGTCGGGATTCCGGACGGAACCGGTCGAGCGGCCCTTCTCCTTCCGCTACGACGTCTCCGGGAGCGAGGGCGTGAGCCTGCGGACGTCGGTGTTCCGGGGCTCCGTGTCCGGGGGGCTGCGTCCGGCGGGCGAGTACGTCGTCTCGTGGTTCCTCTCCGGCACGAGCGTGGTGGACCCGGAGGGCGATCGGATCGTCCATCTGCCGGGGCGGCCGGTCGTGTTCCCCAGCGCGCGTCCGTTCGAGTTCGTCAGCCGAGACTTCCAGCAGCGGCTCGTGCACGTGGCCGCCGGCCTCCTCGAGCAGGTCGCGTCCGAGGCCGGCGACGGCGTGCCGCTGCCGCTCGTCTTCGACCACCGCTCGATCGCCTCCGCGTCGGCACTCCCGGGCTGGTGGCGGGCGGTCGACGACTTCGCGGGCGTCCTCCGGTCGGGCCGCGAGGCGACAGCGCTGCAGCTCGTGGCGGCCGAGCGCGGCGTCGCTCTGCACCTGCTCGCGACCTTCGCGCACCGGCCGGTCGTCGTTCCGGCGCAGGTGCTGCGGCCGGGGCTCGAGCACCTGCTGCGTGCCGCCGAGTTCCTGCACGCGTTCGCCGCGTCGCCCGTCACCGTGTCCGACATCGCGACAGCGGCGGGGCTCACTCCGCGGGCGCTGCAGGCCGCGTTCCGGAGGCACTTCGGCGACACTCCGCTCGGCTACCTGCGCGGCGTGCGTCTCGACCGGGCGCGCGTCGAGCTGCGCGAGGGCGCTCCGGGCGAGGAGACCGTGCGCGCCGTCTCCGCGCGCTGGGGCTTCCTCAACCAGGGCCGCTTCTCGGGGGCGTACCACCGCCGCTTCGGCGAGTACCCGGTGGAGACCCTGCGCCGCTGACGCTCAGGCGCCGGGAGCGAGATCGCGGGCGTAGCAGACCGAGTGCTCGGACCCGATGTAGGCGCCGAACGGCGGGATGGCGTGGTAGCCCTCCCGGAGGTAGAACCGCATCGCGTCGGGCTGGAGCGTCCCGGTCTCCAGCACCAGGCGCGTCGTGCCCAGAGCGGCCGCCCGCGCCTCGAGCGCGCGCAGGACGGCCGTGGCCGCTCCGGTGCCGCGGGCGGCGCGGTCGGCGAACATCCGCTTCACCTCGATCGCCCCCGGTCCGAGGACGTCGTCGTCGAGAGGCCGCAGTCCGCCGCAGGCCACCGCCGTGCCGCTCGCGTTGCGGGCGACGAGGAAGACGGGCACGTCGTCGGCCGAGGGCGGCGTGCCGGGCTCGTGGTCGTCGTTGCCGTAGCGCTCGTCGAGCTCGCGCCGCTGCGCGTCGCGCAGACGCTCGGCGTCCGGGTGGGTCCACGCCACCTCGTCGATGGTCCAGCTCATGAGGGCTCCTCCCGGCCGCGCGAGGGGCACGGCCGAGGCCATTCTGCCGCGCCCGCCCCCTCCGGCCGGCCCGGTGGCAACCCCTTCCGCGCCGGGCCGCAGCGGGCGTCGACTGGAGGCCCACCGACGAAAGGACTCACCGTGCTCTCCGACTCCCCCATCGGCCCCGTTCTGCTCTCCCGCGACCTCGCCGCCTCCCGCGCCTTCTACGCCGGCTCCCTGGGACTGGAGGTCCTCGAGGAGAGCGAGTCGGCGATCGCCTACTCCTGCGGCGGCACCCGGCTCACCGTCACCGCCAGCACCACGGGCTCGAAGGACGAGCAGACCAAGGCCGCCTGGCGGGTGGCCGACCTGCGCGCCGAGCTGGACGCGCTGGCGACTCGGGGCGTGGCTCCGGAGGACTACGACAGCGACGAGCTGCGCACCGAGAACGGCGTGGCCGACCGCGGCAGCGTCTGGGCGGCCTGGATCCTCGATCCCGACGGGAACGCGCTCGGCTTCGAGCAGCCCAAGAGCTGATCGGCGCCGCTCTAGACTCGCCCCATGCCCGACGACTCCGCTCCGCTGCCCGCGCCCGGGTGGTACCCGCACCCGGCCGACCTCGGCTCGGAGCTCTACTGGGACGGCGCGGCGTGGACGGACCGGTCCCGCCCGTCCTCCTCGGCGCCCGCTCCCGCCTACGGCACGCCCCCGGGCGCTCCGGAGCGGGAGCTGTACGCCTATCCGTCCGCCCCGTCCTCCGCGGCGGGCCGCAACCCCATGGCGATCGCGAGCCTCGTGCTCGGCGTCCTGAGCCTGCTGATCAATCCGCTGCTGATCCCCTCGATCCTCGCCATCGTCTTCTCGGCGAAGGGCCGGGCGGCCGCACCGCTCGTCGGAGGCGGTCGCGGGCTCGCGACGGCCGGACTCGTCACCGGGATCCTCGGTCTGGTGTCGGGCGTCTTCACCATCGTCGGCAACCTCTCGGCCGGGGTCCCCGGCCTGGCCGGCTGACCGGGGTGCCGCGGCCCTCGACGCCCCGATGACCGCGCGCCGGAGCGCTCCCTGGCTCCTCGTCGTGGCGGTCGCCCTGGTCGCGCTGGTCCTGCGCGGTCCGATCGTCGCCGTCGCGCCCATCATCGACGCGGTGCGCGAGGACCTCGCGCTGTCCGCGGGCCAGGCGGGGATCCTCACCAGCATCCCCGTGCTCTGCTTCGCCCTGGCGACTCCGCTCGCCCTCCTGGTGATCCGCCGCGCGGGACCCGACGCCGCCGTGACCGTCACGGTGATCGGCGTCGCGCTCGGCACGATCGTCCGATCGATCGGCGACGTGGGACCGGCCGTGGCGGGCACCATCCTGATCGGCGTCTCCATCACGATCGGCAACGTCGTCCTCCCCGTCGTGATCCGGCGGGACGTCGCTCCCGAGCGCGTCGACCTCACGACGGGCGTCTACACCGCAGCCCTCAACGTCGGCTCGACGATCACCTCGCTCGGCACCGCTCCGCTCGCTCTGGCGCTCGGCTGGCGCGGCGCCCTGCTCGTCTGGCTCGCCCTCAACGCCCTCGCTCTGGCCGGCTGGCTCGTGGCCGTAGGGCCTCGGGCGGCCCTGCGTCCGACTCCCCGCCCGGCCCGCGCCGACCGCGCACCGGCCGCACCGGCTCCGCGGATCTTCCGCAGCGCGACCGTGCTGGCGCTCGCGCTCTGCTTCTCGAGCCAGGCGTTCTCGTACTACGGAGTGACGGCGTGGCTCCCCTCGCTGCTCGTCGACCGCAACGGCTTCTCGATCGCGACCGCGGGCGCGAGCGCCTCGGTGTTCCAGCTCGCCGCGGTCGCCGGCGCCCTCGGCGTCCCGCTCCTGGTCCGGAGGCTCGGACCCCTGGGGGGCATCGTGCTCGTCGGCCTCCTCTGGTGCACGGTGCCGGCGGGGCTGCTGCTCGCGCCGCAGCTCTGGGCGCTCTGGTGCGTGCTGGGCGGCGCGGCCCAGGGCGGAGGATTCACGGTGGTCTTCGTGCTCGTCGTGCGGCTCTCCCGCTCCGACGCTCACGCGTCGCGGCTCTCGGCCACGGTGCAGGGGATCGGCTACGCCGTGGCCGCCACCGCCCCGACCGTCATCGGCTTCGCGCACGACGCGAGCGGCGGCTGGGAGGCTCCCCTGCTGACCGTCCTCGCCGCGACCTGCTCCTTCCTCCTCTTCGGCACCCTCGCCGCTGCGCGCCAGCGCCGGGCCTGACCCGCGACACGAACGGCCGCGCCGTCAAGGGGGCCGTCCGACGACTGTCGGCCCCGTAGCGTGTCCGCATGGCCGAGCAGAGCACGACCCGCGAGAAGACAGCGCCCGATCCCGACGATTCCCGGAAGCCCGACGATGTCACCGACATCACCAGGCGCTCCTGGTTCTACGTCCTCAAGAAGACGGCTCGCGAGTTCGGCGCGGACCAGTGCACCGACCTCGCCGCCGCGCTCACCTACTACGCCGTGCTCGCGCTCTTCCCCGCCCTGCTCGCGATCGTGTCGGTGCTGGGGCTCTTCGGCCAGGCGCAGGCCACCACCGATCTGGTGCTCGACCTGATCGGGAACCTCGCGTCGAGCGAGGTCGTCGACCTGCTGCGCGACCCGATCCAGGCGCTGACCAGCTCCTCCGCCGCGGGTCTCGCCTTCGTGACCGGTGTCGTCGGAGCGATCTGGTCCGCCTCCGGCTACGTCGGCGCCTTCGGCCGCGCGATGAACCGCGTCTACCAGATCGACGAGGGGCGCCCCTTCTGGAAGCTCCGCCCGACGATGCTCGGCGTGACCGTGGTGACGGTCGTCCTGATCGTGATCGCGGCGCTCATCCTGGTGCTCAGCGGACCGGTCGCGACCGCCGTCGGCGACGTCGTGGGCCTCGGGCCCGCCGCCCTCACCGTGTGGAACATCGCGAAATGGCCGGTGCTCGTGGTCATCGCGATCGTGATCGTCGCGACCCTGTACTACTGGGCGCCCAACATCCGCCAGCCGAAGTTCCGCTGGATCAGCATCGGATCGATCGTCGCCCTGGCGATCTGGCTGATCGCCTCGACCGGCTTCGCGTTCTACGTGGCCAACTTCTCCAACTACAACAAGACCTACGGCTCGCTCGGCGCGGTGATCGTCTTCCTCCTCTGGATCTGGATCACCAACATCGCACTGCTCTTCGGCGCGGAGTTCGACGCCGAACTCGAGCGCGGACGCGAGCTGCAGGCGGGCATCGAGGCGGAGGAGACCATCCAGCTCCCCCCGCGCGACACCGCCGCGAGCGACAAGAAGGCGGCAGTGCACGAGAAGGACGTCCGCGACGGGCGCTGGCTGCGGCTGGCGAGCGAGAACCGCAGCGACGAGGGCACGGCCCAGGACGACGAGGCCGCGAAGAAGAAGTGACTCAGGACTCGGACGACCAGAGCGCGCGGTAGTAGGCCGCGCGCTCGTCGTCCGGATCCGCTCCGTACTCCGCGAGGAGCAGCGGGGTGTGGCCGGGGCCGTAGTTCCAGCCGAGGCTGACGGCGGCGACCGCCAGATCCGCCCAGCGGTCACCCACGCCCAGGTCGCCGACGTCGACCGTGCCGCTCCAGCGTCCGTCGTCGTCGACGAGCGTGTTCGGAGCGCACGCGTCGCCGTGCACCACGACGGGGTCCACGAGCTCCGGAGCCGCGCCGAGCGCCGACGGCCGGCGCGCGAACCAGGAGTCGTCGCGCAGCTCCTCGGGCACCGCGTCGACGGGGAGCGCGTGGACCGCCCGCAGGCCGGCCGCGATCGCGCGGACGGCCTCCTCCGGCCGGGCTGTCCACTCCGGGTCGACGGCGCTCCGCCCGGCCAGCGGTGCGGTGAGGAGCCACTGCCCCTCCTCGTCCTCGCCCGCCTCCAGGATCCGGGGCGCGTCGATCCGCCCCTCCAGCTAGCGCAGACGCGCGATCTCGCGACGGAGGTCGACGCCCGTGGACCGGGGATTCCACTTCAGGTACCCGGCGTCCACGCGGAAGGTCAGCCCGTCGAGCTCGTTGCGCCAGACGAGCGCCGGATCGGTGCCGCCGTTCAGGCGCCTCGCCGGCGACGGGATCCGGACGCCCTCGAGCGAGGACTGCCGTGCGAGGTCCGGACCGCTCATGCCCTCAGGGTAGGCGCCCCGATCCTGAGAGGATCCGCATGCCGCGGACCGCGCCACCCGCCTCCTCCGAGCAGCGCGCCCTTACCCTGACGGGCGTGCCGGAGCAGCCGCCCGGCGCGATCCGGTGACGAGGGAGCCCCCGTGACGCAGAGCGACGACGACCGCGGGCCCGTGCAGCCCGACTTCTCGAAGGAGCAGGAGGGCTACCGTCCCGGGCTCAAGCCCCGGCAGCTGCAGATGATCGCCATCGGCGGCGCGATCGGCACCGGCCTCTTCCTCGGCGCGGGCGGCCGACTCGCCACCGCCGGTCCCTCGCTCGTCGTCGTGTACGCGGTCTGCGGCGTCTTCGCCTACCTGATCCTCCGCGCGCTCGGCGAGCTGGTCCTGCACCGGCCGAGCTCGGGCTCCTTCATCTCCTACGCCCGCGAGTTCCTGGGCGAGAAGGCCGCCTTCGTCGCCGGATGGATGTACTTCCTGAACTGGGCGATGACCGCGATCGCCGACGTCACCGCGGTGGCCCTGTACGTGAAGTACTGGTCGCTCTTCTCCTCCGTGCCCCAGTGGCTCCTCGCACTCATCGCCCTGGTCGTCGTGCTCTCGCTGAACCTCGTCTCGGTCAAGGTCTTCGGGGAGCTGGAGTTCTGGTTCGCGCTCATCAAGGTCACGGCGCTGGTGGTCTTCCTGGTGATCGGCGTCGTCGTGCTCGCCGCGGGCTGGCCGCTGCAGTCCGGCGGCGTCTCCGTGGACCCCGGGATCAGCCTCTGGAACGACAACGGCGGCATCCTGCCCGGCGGCCTGATCGCCAGCGTCCTGGTCGTCCAGGGCGTGGTGTTCGCCTACTCCGGAGTCGAGCTTGTCGGCACGGCGGCGGGCGAGACCGCGGAGCCGGCGAAGGTCATCCCGCGCGCGATCAACTCGGTCATCCTGCGCATCGCCGTCTTCTACGTCGGCTCGGTGCTGCTGCTGACGCTGCTGCTGCCCTACACGGCCTACTCGAAGGGCGAGAGCCCGTTCGTCACGTTCTTCAGCTCGCTGGGCGACGGCTCCTCGGGCGAGATCGCCGGATCGATCATGAACTTCGTCGTGCTGACGGCCGCGCTCTCCAGCATCAACGCCGGGCTCTACTCGACCGGCCGCATCCTCCGCTCCATGGCGCTCAACGGCTCCGCCCCCGCCTTCACCGGCCGGATGAACAAGCAGGGCGTCCCCTACGGCGGCATCCTGCTCACGGCGAGCATCACCCTGATCGGGATCGTGCTGAACCTCTTCGTGCCGTCCGAGGCCTTCGAGATCGTCCTCAACGTCTCGGCGCTGGGCATCGTCACGGGCTGGGGCATGATCGTCCTCTGCCAGATGCAGCTGCAGCGCTGGGCGGCCCAGGGGCGCCTGGAGCGCCCGTCCTTCCGGATGCCCGGCGCCCCGGTGACCTCGTGGCTCACCCTGGCGTTCCTGGTGATCGTGGTGGTCCTCATCGCCGTCGACTTCCCGACCGGCACCTGGACCGTGGGGATCGTCGCGGTGGTCGGCGTGCCCGCCCTGATCGTGGGCTGGCACGTCGCGAAGCCGCGCATCCTGGCGATCGCGTCCGCCCGTGACGGCTTCACCGGCGCCCACCCCGTGATCGCCGCCCGTCCGGCCTCCGAGGCCAAGCGCGACGGGAACGAGCGGCGCCGCGAGTAGCGCGGGTCAGCGCCGGCGGAGGTAGCGCAGGAGCAGCGTGTCGCCGGCGCTGAGCACGTGCGCCAGGTGCTGCGGGCGCGGTCCGGGGACGTCGCCGCGGGCGAGCCTCCCGGAGTCCCCCGCCTCGAGCGTCGGAGCGACGGTCAGGCAGAGCTCGTCGACGGCGTCCGCGGCGAGGAGGGTCCCGAGCAGCGACGGACCGCCCTCGCAGTGGATCCTGCCGAGCCCCCGCTCCGCGAGCTGCGCCCGCATCCGCGTCGCGTCGAGCTCTGCGTCGCCGCAGACGAGCACGTCGGCGACCTCGGCGAGCTCCGCGCGGCGGCGGGCCGGCGAGGAGCCGGTGGTCACGACGATCGGGCGCACCGGCGCCTCGGTGAAGATCCGCGAGTCGGGATCGAGGTCGAGCGACCCCGAGACGATCGCGAAGACGGGCTGCGGGGCGAGCCCGGTGCCGAGCCGGGACCGCACGGACTCGTCGCTCAGCACCATCGGGCCGTAGCCCTCGGTCCGCACCGTGCCGGCCGCGACGAGCACGACGTCGGCGAGCCGGCGGAGCAGGTCGAACACGCGCAGGTCCGCCGCGCCCCCGAGATCGCCCGAGACGCCGTCACGGGTGACCGCGCCGTCGACGCTCGCGACGAAGTTGACCCGGAGCCACTCCTCGCCCGCCCCGTCCGCGTAGAGGGCCAGCAGAGCCTCGTCGGACAGGTCCTGCCCGGCCGGCGACAGGCCGTCGATGCGGGCGCTCACGCCGCCGGCTCCACGTTGTGGCGGAGGAAGACGGGCGCCCGCCAGCCCAGCACCGCCTCCGTCATCCGCACGGCGTCCACCGCCTGGCGCACGTCGTGCATGCGCACGATCCGCGCACCGTTCAGGATGCAGATCACCGCGGCGGCGAGGGAGCCCTCGAGGCGCTCCCCCTGCGGCCGGTCCAGCGCCTCGCCGATGAAGTCCTTGTTGGACACCGCGGCGAGCACCGGGAAGCCGAGCGCGGCCACCTCGCCCAGCCGGCGGGTGAGCTCGAGCGTGTGCAGGGTGTTCTTGTTCAGGTCGTGACCCGGATCGACGATGATCCTCCCGGCAGGCACTCCGCCCGAGAGCGCGCGATCGACGCGGCTCCGCAGATGGTCGACCACGGTCGCCACGACGTCGTCGTACTCGGGTCTCTCCGGCTCGCTGCGGGGGGCGCCCACGCTGTGGGTGATGACGAGCTGGGCGGAGGAGGAGGCGACGACCTCGAGCATCCGGGGGTCGTGCAGCCCGCTCGTGTCGTTGATGACGGAGGCGCCCGCGGCGATGCTCGCGCGCGCGACCTCGGCGCTCGTCGTGTCCACCGAGACGACCACGTCGCTCCGCTCCGCGATGCCCGCCACGACGGGGACGACCCGGTCGAGCTCCTCCTGGAGCGTGACGGCGGGGCCGCGGCCGAACGGCACTCCGCCGATGTCGACCCAGTCGGCGCCGAGCTCCGCGGCGCGCACGGCGGCCGCGATAGCGCTGTCCAGGGCGAAGGTGGAGCCCTTGTCGTAGAAGGAGTCGGGCGTGCGGTTCACGACCGCCATCACGGCCACCTGCCGCTCGAAGTCGAACTCTCGTCCGCCGATGTGCCGCGTGGTCATGGGCGCGTCCCTCCCGCTCGGAGCGCCGGGAGAAGGCCGGCGCCGCTCACCCTAGACGAGCGGAGTCGGCGGAGGCTGGAGCGGGCAGCCCTCGAGAAGCGCCTGGAAGAGGACGTGGTCCTGCCACTCCCCGGCGATCCGCAGGTAGCGCCGCGCGACGCCGATCCGCTCGAAGCCGTTGCGCTGCAGCACGGTCTGCGATCCGACGTTGTGGAGGAGCGTCCCGGCCTGCACGCGGTGCAGCCCCAGATCCTCACGCGCGGTGCGCAGGACGGCTCCGACCGCGCGGGTCATCACGCCGCGGCCCTGCAGACCGCTGTCGAGCCAGTAGCCGAGATCGCCGCTGTCGAAGGCGCCGCGGACGATGTTCGCGAGAGTCAGCCGACCGACGATCACGCCGCCCGCGTCCAGGACGAGCGGGAGGACGCTGCCGGCCCGGTGCGCGGCGAGCGCGTCCGCGACGGCGTCGGTCTGGCCCCCCGCCTCGAAGAAGCGGGTCGAGCGCGTCGGCTCCCAGGGCGCGAGGTGCCGGCGGTTGCGCCGGTACGCGGCGGCGAGGGCCGGTCCGTCGTCCCGCGAGACGAGCCGCAGGAGGGTGCCCTGGTCGTCGACGGGGATCGGGGCGGGCATCCTGCGAGGGTAGCGCCGGAGCCGGGAACGACAGAACCCCCGGCCAGGGGCCGGGGGTTCTCGTGGTGGGCGATACTGGGATCGAACCAGTGACCTCTTCCGTGTCAGGGAAGCGCGCTACCGCTGCGCCAATCGCCCGTTGCTCCGTGCGGAGCGCCTCGTTCGGTGAACGATCGAGGTGGATACGGGATTCGAACCCGTGTATACGGCTTTGCAGGCCGCTGCCTCGCCTCTCGGCCAATCCACCGTGTACGGGATTCGGTGTCGGCGGCCCGAGGGCCGACCAGGTGGGAGGCACCCGAGGGTACCGTCCCGATGACGCCGGTCCGAGGACCGGTGTTCGAGCGGATGACGAGATTCGAACTCGCGACCCTCACCTTGGCAAGGTGATGCGCTACCGCTGCGCCACATCCGCATGTAGGTCGTACTGGTGTTGCCGTCTTGCGTGTCGTGCTGTCGTGCTGCCTGTCCGGCGCTTTCGCTGCCCGGCTCGACCTAGAAGAATGTATACGACAGCGGCGCCGGAATCCAAATCGAGCGGACGCCGATCCCGCCGCTCGGAGTCCGATCCGCGTCTTTCCGCGCGAAACCGGCTCGTCGCCGTCCGTTCACCCGGGCGTGGCGGGCGTCGGCGGTGCATCCGGGCCCCGCGGATCCGCTACGATCGTCTCTCGGGTCGTCCAGTACGTCCCCCTGGGCGATTGGCGCAGTTGGTAGCGCGCTTCCTTCACACGGAAGAGGTCATCGGTTCGAGTCCGGTATCGCCCACCCTCACCCCCGGTCCTTGCTCATGCACTCGGCCGGGGGTTCTCTCGTCCCGCCGCGGCCGTCCTCCGTCGTCGCAGCGCCCAGTCGAAGGAGCCGACCCGCGATGATGGGCCGCTCGCACGCCGTCTCCGGTGCGCTCGCCTGGGCCGTCGCCGCCTCCGTGCCCGCCGTCGCCGGGCCCCTCGGCCTCGCGGGTCTCCCGCTCGACCTCCGACTGGTCGGCCTCGGAGTCGCCGCCGGCTGGGCCCTGGTGCCCGACGCGGACCACGCGAGCGCGACCGTCTCCCGCTCGGCGCCGGGCGCCTCCCTGCTCACGGCGACCGCGGGCCGGATCAGCGGAGGGCACCGGCACGGGATGCACTCGCTGCTCGCGGTCGCCGTCGTCTGGTACCTGGTGCCGGTGCTCACGGCGCTGCGCTTCCCGGTGCCGGTCGTCGGCCCCGTTGCCGTGGCCGCCGTGCTCACGCTGCCCGCCCTCGCGTTCGCCGCGAAGGCCGTCCGGGCCGCCCCCTCCTGGCGCATCGCCTGGGCCGGGGCGACGGTCGTCACGGTCCTGCTCGTCGCGCTCGCCGACGGCACCTGGGCGTGGCTCCGGGTCGCCGCGACGCTGGGCTACCTCGTGCACGTGGCCGGCGACGCCCTCACGACCGGCGGGATCAACTGGCTGTGGCCGCTGCGCGTGCGCCTGCCGCGGCGCCTGCGCCGGACACCGCTGCGCCACGTCTGGACCACCGGCGGCTACGCCGCGCTGCCCGTGCTGGGCTCCGCCGGGTCCTGGCGCGAGACGGTCCTCTACTGGCTCATGTCCGCGGCGACGATCGTGCTCACCGCCTCGATGATCACGGCAGAGCTGCTGTAGCCCGGGGCGCCCTCCTCAGAAGACCTTCCCCGGGTTCATGATCCCCAGCGGGTCGAACACGGCCTTGATCCCGCGCTGGAGCGCCAGCGAGTCCTCGCCCAGCTCCTCCGCCAGCCAGCGCCGCTTGAGCAGTCCCACGCCGTGCTCGCCCGTGAGCGTGCCGCCGAGGGCCAGGGCCGTGCGGAAGAGCTCCGCCGCGGCGCCCCAGACGTCCTCCCCCACGGGTCCGTCCCCCGCGGGCAGCACGAAGTTCGGATGGAGGTTCCCGTCCCCCGCGTGGGCGACGGTGGGGATGCTGAGCCCCGTCCGCTCCTCGATGCCGCGGATCGCCGCGAACATCGCCGGCAGCGCCGAGCGGGGCACGCAGACGTCCTCGATCAGCACCCGGCCCTCCGCCTCGAGCGCCGGGTGGAAGGCCCGGCGGACGGCCAGCAGAGCCTCGCCCTCGGCCGGGTCCTCGGTCGCCTCGGCGGCGCCCCCGGAGGCGGTCACGATCTCGAGGACGCGCTGCGACTCCTCCGCCGCTCCTCCGCCGTCCGTCTGGACGAGGAGGTAGGCGGCACCGCGGTCCAGGGCCGCTCCGGTGTAGCGCGAGATCGCGGCGAGCGCCGCCTCGTCTATCAGCTCCATCACCGCGGGACGGAGCCGCGCGGCGGTGATCGCAGCGGAGGCGGCGGCCGCGGCGACGACGCTCGGGAAGTACGCGCCGACCGTGACCACGCGCCCGGTCGGGATCGGGCGGAGCTTCACGGTGGCCTCCACGATGACGCCCAGCGTCCCCTCGGAGCCGGTCAGGAGCGCGGTGAGGTCGTACCCGGTGACTCCCTTCACGCTGCGGCGGCCGGTGCGGAGCAGGCGTCCATCGGGGAGGACGACCGTCAACCCGAGCACCGCCTCGCGGGTCACGCCGTACTTGGCGCACAGCAGCCCCCCGGCGTTCGTCGCGATGTTGCCGCCGATGCTCGAGATCGCGCGGCTCGCGGGGTCGGGCGAGAAGACGAGGCCGTGCGGAGCGACGGCGTCCGACAGCGCCTGATTGATGACCCCGGGCTCGACCACCGCCAGCTCGTCCTCGAGCGACACCTCGAGGATGCGGTCCATGGCGGCGGTCGAGAGGACGAGCGCTCCCTCGCTCGCCACTCCCCCGGCAGCGAGGCCCGTTCCCGCTCCGCGCGGCACGACCGGGAGCCGGTGCTCCGTCGCTATGCGCAGCGCCGCCTGCACGTCCTCGACCGAGCGGGCAGCGACGAGCGCGAGCGCGCGACCCGGTGCGGAGAAGCCCGACTTGTCGGTGTGCACGGCCTCGAACCCGGGGCCCTCGGTCAGGACCGCGTCGCCGAGCGCGTCGCGCAGCTGTCGGAGGATCTCGTGGTCGTGCATGGTTCACTCCGTGCGGTCGCGGGCGGGTCCTGCCGATCCTTCCACGGGCGCGGGGCAGGATGGCGGGATGACCGGAGTGACGCGATGGCCGCGGTGACGAGCGCGGGGATCCTGCTGCACCGCGAGGGCCCCTCCGGCACCGAGGTGTTCCTCGGGCGGATGGGCGGCCCCTTCTGGACCCGGCGCCCCCGCGCGTGGACGATCCCCAAGGGCGTGCGCACGGGCGACGAGACGCCGCTGGACGCCGCGCGCCGAGAATTCGAGGAGGAGACCGGCGCTCCTCCGCCCGTCGGGGAGCTGACCCTCCTCGGCGCGTTCCGGCAGAGCGCGGCCAAGACCGTCACGGTCTTCGCCGGGCGCGGACACGCGGACACCGCCTTCGTCGCGAGCAACACCTTCGAGCTGGAGTGGCCGCGGGGCTCCGGCGTGCTGCGCAGCTTCCCCGAGCTGGAGGACGCCCGGTGGCACCCGCTCGACGAGGCCCGCTCGCTGGTGGTGGCCGGGCAGGTCGCCGCCCTCGACGCGCTGGCCGAGCTGCTGGCGGATCCGGACGGCGGGGACCGGGCCGGCACCGCCCCCTAGTCGGCGGTCGCGTAGACCCGCAGGCCCAGCGGCACGATCCGCACCACGGCCTCGTCGAATCCGTCGCGGGAGCCGTCGAAGCGCTCGGTCTCGCCGTCGTGCGCCCACTCGGGGTCGTCCCCCGCGGGCCGGCGCGCGCCGACGGTGATCTCCGGCGTCGAGAACGACTCCACCACCGGTGTCCGCCAGCCGGGCACACGGCCGACCACCGGGGTCGCCGTACGGCCGAGCAGGAGCGAGAACGCTCCCCGGGTGCGCGGAGTCCGTCCTGAGTGCAGGATGCGCACGTCGAGGTGGCCGTCGTCGAGCCGACGCCGGGCGAGCGGGGCGGCCGTGCGCGGGTGCTCCTGATTCACCCCGACGAAGTACGACCAGACGAGCTGCGTGCGCCCGTCGCGCCGGAGCTCGAACGGATCGGTGCGCCGCACGACCGAGAGGGCCGCGATCACGGCGGCGAGCGGCTTCCCGATCCGCTTCTCGCGCTTCTCGCGGGCCGCGACGAACTCCGGGTAGACGCCGATCGAGACCGTGTTGAGCACCGTGACCGGGTCTCCCCCGTCCGCGACGACCTCGGCCACGTCGACGTCGCGGCGCTCGCCGATCGTCGCCGCGTCGAGCGCGTCCTGGACGGTGAGCAGGCCCAGCGCCTTCGCGAAGTGGTTCATGGTCCCGCCCGGCAGCACGAGCAGCGTCATCCCCTCGGCGCGGGCGAGAGCGGCACCGACCGATATGGTCCCGTCCCCGCCGTAGATCCCGAGCACCCGGGGCGGAGAGTCCCCCGAGCGCGCCTCGCGCACCACGTCGGCGAGGTCCTCCCCCTCGGTCAGCCGGTGCACGCGCGCCTTCGGGAACCGGGCCCGGACCAGCGGCTCGGGATCGGGGCGGTGCGAGTCCCGGCCCGCGCCGGGGTTGAGGACCACGAGGAGGGCGGCGCCGTCCCCCAGCGGGCTGCGGTCGACGGGGGGTCGGGTCGCGCGCTCCGAGACGGGCACGTGGCGCGGCTCGGCCGGCAGGACGGCTCGGCCGACGACCGCGACCGCCGCGCCGAGCGCCGCGCCGCCGAGGACGTCCGAGAGCCAGTGGACGCCGACGTGCAGGCGGGAGAAGGCCACGGCGGCGGCGAGCGGGGCGACCGCCGCCCCCACTCGGGGCGACTCGAGCGCGACCCCGGCGGCGAAGGCAGCGGCGCTCGCCGCGTGCCCCGAGGGGAAGGACGCCGACGTCGGCACCGTCGCCAGGCGCCGGCCGACCGGGACGTCGACGAGGAGCGGCCGGTCGCCGCCGAACACGCGCTTGCCGACCAGGTTCGCGAGCGCGCTGGCCGCGGCGAGCGAGGCGGTCCCCCGCAGAGCCTCGCGGGGACGGCCCGCCAGGAGCAGCAGGACGCCGACGCCGGCCCAGAGGACTCCGTGGTCCGCGGCCCGGGAGAGCCCCGTGAGCGCCCCGTCGACGACGGGCGACGGGCGACGGGCGTTCAGCCGCCGGGCCGCACGAGCGTCCGCCCGGCGCACGACGCGCGGGACGGTGACGAGTCGGCGGAGCAGGACGGACGGGGGTCGGGTTCCGCGGAGGGCCATGCGCTCAGCGTAGGAGGAGGCGCCTCCGCGGTCCCTGGACCGGTCGACGGCGCGCTACACCTCGCCGAAGCCCGACTCGACCAGATCGCCGAGCCGGCCGACCGCCTCCTGGGCCTGCGGCCCCGACGCCGAGAGGACGACCTCGTCCCCGCGGTCGAGCCCCAGCGACATCACGCCGAGCAGGCTGGTGGCGTCCTTGCCGTTCGCGTCGATCCGGGCGTCGAAGGTGGCGGCGAGCGTCACGAAGTCGGCCGCGGGACGGGCGTGCAGGCCGTTCGGGTTGATGAGGCGGACGCGGCGCTGCACGCGCTCGTCACCGGGCGAGGCCTCCTCGGCGGGAGCAGCGAGCGCCTCGCCCCGGGCCGACTCCGCGGCGGCGAGCACCTCGTCCAGCGACGCCCCCGTGCCCGCGGCGACGGCGGCCGCGACCGCCCCCTCCACCAGCGGGGCGTCGGCGATCCGGACCCGGGCGCGCGCGTCGTCGTCGAGGAACTCGACCGCGGTCTCCGCCGTCATGATCGCCGAGCCGAGGTCGCAGAGGACGACGACCCCCTCGCCGGAGTCCGCTTCCGCCAGGGCCGCCGTGATGCGGTCGAAGCTGGTGCCGATGCCGCCGTCGTCCGTTCCGCCCGCGGCGACCAGCGCGACCGAGGCCGCCATCTGCTCCGCGAGCTCGACCAGCCCCTCCGCCAGCTGCGCGCTGTGCGAGACCAGGACCAGCCCGACGCTCACGCCGCCGCCTCGGCTGCTGCGCGGAGCAGGAGAACGGTCGACACGCTGCCGGGATCTCGGTGCCCGATGGCGCGCTCGCCGAGGTAGCTGGCGCGTCCCTTGCGGGCGACCAGCGGGTCCGTCGACTCCGCTCCCTTCTGCGCCGCCTCCGCCGCCGCGGCGAGGACGTCGGCCGGAGCCGCTCCCTCCTCGGCGGCGGCCGCGGCCGCGTCGACCGCCGGCGTCCACGCGTCCACCATCGTCTTGTCGCCCACCTCGGCCTTGCCGCGGAGCACGATGCCGTCCCTCGCCGCGGCCAGGAGAGCTGCGACGTCAGCGCCCTCGAGCGCGTCCTCGCCCGCGACCGCGGCGGAGGCCTTCAGGAACGCCGTGCCGAACAGCGGGCCCGAGGCGCCGCCGACGGTGGAGATGAGCGTCGTCGCGACCAGCTTGAGCACGTCCGCCGGGACCCCCTGCTCCGGCGCCGCATCCAGCTTCGCGACCACGGCCTGGAAGCCGCGGTCCATGTTCTCGCCGTGGTCCCCGTCGCCGATCGCCCGGTCGAGCGTGATCAGCTCGACCCGGTGCTCCGCGATCGACTCGGCGGCGCGGCGGATCCACGCCGTCGCCCACGCCGCGTCGAGCCCGGCTCCCTGTGCGTCCTGCATGGTCGTCTCCTCCTCGTGGGCCGCTCCTGCGGCTGTCGTTCCGGTCATGGTGTGCGCGCGGGCGCTCAGCGTCCCCACCGCAGCGCCGCGGTCTGCACCGGGGAGTCCCACAGCTCGGTCAGGGCGTCGTCGAGCTTGAGGACGGTGAGCGAGAAGCCCTGCATCTCGAGCGACGTCGTGTAGTTGCCGACGAGGCTGCGTGCGACGGAGATCCCCTTCTCGGCCAGCGCCTCGGCTGCCCGGCGGTAGGCGAGGTACAGCTCGATCTGCGGCGTGCCGCCCATGCCGTTCACCAGGAGCAGCACCTCGTCCCCGGAGGAGAACGGCAGGTCCTCCAGGATCGGACCGAGGATCCGGTCGACGATGCGGTCGGCCGGCTCCAGCGCGATCTTCTCCCGGCCGGGCTCGCCGTGGATGCCGATGCCGATCTCGATCTCGTCCTCGCCCAGCTCGAAGCTCGGCTCGCCCGCGTGCGGGACGATGCACGGCGTGAGGGCGACGCCCATCGAGCGCACGTTCGCGATCACCGTCTCGGCGATCGTCGCGACCTCGTCGAGGGAGTCGCCCCGCTCGGCCGCGGCGCCCGCGATCCGCTCGACCAGCACGGTGCCGGCCACGCCGCGGCGGCCCGCGGTGTAGAGCGAGTCCTTCACCGCGACGTCGTCGTCGACGATCACGCTGCGCACCTCGATCCCCTCGGCGCCGGCGAGGTCGGCCGCGGTCTCGAAGTTCAGGACGTCGCCCGTGTAGTTCTTCACGATGTGCAGCACACCCGCACCGCCGTCGACGGCCTGCGTGGCCGCGACGATCGGGTCGGGCGTGGGCGAGGTGAAGACGGGACCGGGGACGGCGGCGTCCAGCATCCCGAATCCGACGAAGCCCGCGTGCAGCGGCTCGTGCCCGCTGCCGCCTCCGCTGACGATGCCCACCTTGCCCGAGCGGGGCGCGTCGGCCCGCACCACGAACAGGGGATCCGACACCACCCGGACCAGGTCGGCGTGCGCCAGGCCGAAGCCGGCCACCGACTCCGTGACGACGTTCTTCGGGTCGTTGATGAGCTTCTTCATCGAGGTCTCCTCCAGGATCGGGCCACCACTCGGGCGTCCCGTGACCTGCGGGCGATCCGGCGCGTGGTGGATCGCCGCCCGCACCGTCGCGGACAGCAGCCCCACGTTACGCCCTGCGCTCGCGCCTACGGCAGCGGGACGACGGCGCGCTGCGTCTCGCGGACCCACTCCTCGAGCTTGGCCGTGGCGGCCCCGGAGTCGACGGCCTCCGCCGCGCGGTCCATCGACGTCCGCAGGCGCTCCAGGACGGGCGTGCGCACCAGGTCCGGGTCGCGCGCCAGGTCGAACGCCGCGAGGCCCGCGGCCGCGTTCAGAAGGACGATGTCGCGGACGGGGCCGCCGTCTCCCGCGAGCACCGAGCGCACCACGCTCGCGTTGTAGGCGGCGTCGCGGCCGCGCAGCTCGTCGATCCGCGCGCGGGGCAGGCCCAGGTCGCGCGGGTCGAGGTCGTGCTCGACCACGGAGCCGCGCGACACCTCCCAGATGTGGCTGTGACCCGTGGTGGTGAGCTCGTCGAGGCCGTCGTCCCCGCGGAACACCAGAGCCGTCGCCCCGCGCGTCCGGAACACGCCGACGACCAGCGGCACCCGGTCGAGGTGCGCCACTCCGACCGCCGAGGCCTCGGGACGCGCCGGATTGCAGAGCGGGCCGAGGAAGTTGAACACCGTCGGCACGCCCAGCTCGGCGCGCACCGGACCGGCGTGCCGGAAGCCGGGGTGGAAGAGGGACGCGAAGACGAAGGCGATCCCCGTCCGCCGGAACACCTCGGCCACCCGCTCGGGAGAGAGGGAGAGGTCGACCCCGAGTGCCGCGAGCACGTCGGAGGAGCCGGAGGAGGAGGACGCGGCCTTGTTCCCGTGCTTCACGACGGGCGTGCCGGCCGCGGCCGCGATGATCGACGCGGTGGAGGAGATGTTGACGGTCCCGAAGCGGTCCCCGCCGGTCCCGACGATGTCGAGGGCCATCGGGTCCACGTCCAGCGGCACCGCGTGGTCGAGGATCGCGTCGCGGAAGCCGACGATCTCGTCGACGGTCTCGCCCTTCGCCCGGAGGGCCACCAGCAGTCCGGCGAGCTGCGCCGGAGTCGCCGCGCCCTCCATCACCTGCTCCATGGCCCACGTCGCCTCGGAGACGCTCAGATCGGAGGACTCGAGGAGTGCGCTGAGAACGTGCGGCCAGGACAGGGTTTCCGACATGGCTCCCAGATTATGCGACGAGGATCGCCTCCCGGCTAGTGCGACTTCCCTCCCCTGCCATCGGCCATAATGGTCTGTGTGACGAGCACCTCTCTCTCCCCCACGGCCACCGCGCCCGTAGTGAACCGACCCAACCCGGTCGCGGTCGGAACGATCGTCTGGCTGGGCAGCGAGGTCATGTTCTTCGCCGGCCTCTTCGCGATCTACTTCACCCTGCGCAGCACCTCCCCCGAGCTCTGGGGCGCCGAGACCCAGATCCTCAACGTCCCTTACGCGGGCGTGAACACGGTGATCCTCGTGGCCTCGTCGTTCAGCTGCCAGTTCGGCGTGTTCGCCGCCGAGCGGCTGCAGCCGCGTGCGACGGGCCTCAGCCCGTTCAAGTGGGGCATGGTCGAGTGGTTCTTCCTCACCTACGCCCTGGGCGCGGTCTTCGTCTCCGGCCAGGTGCTCGAGTACGCGACCCTCGTCTCCGAGGGCGTCACGCTCTCCAGCAACGCCTACGGCTCCGCCTTCTACCTGACGACCGGCTTCCACGCCCTGCACGTCACCGGCGGCCTCATCGCGTTCCTCCTCGTCATCGGCCGCGGCTTCGCGGTCAAGAACTTCGGCCACAAGGAGGCGACGAGCGCCATCGTCGTCTCGTACTACTGGCACTTCGTCGACGTCGTCTGGGTCGGCCTGTTCGCCGTCATCTACTTCCTCAAGTGACGCGCCCGCCGATGCCCCACTCCACTCCCGACCCCCGCAGGAAGGACGCCTCGATGGCCTCCCCGAAGACGAAGAGCCGAGCCAAGAAGGGTCGCCGCCACCCGCTCGCCACCCTGGCCCTGATCGCCATCGGCCTCGGGCTCACCGGCGGGACCTACGCCGCGGTCGGCGTCGCGACGTCCGCCTCCGCGGAGACGTCGTCCACCAGCCAGCAGACGATCGACGAGGGCTCGAAGCTCTTCGCCGCGAACTGCGCCACCTGCCACGGCCTCGACGCCGCGGGCACCGACAACGCTCCCTCCCTCATCGGAGTGGGCGCGGCGTCGGTCGACTTCCAGGTCGGCACCGGCCGCATGCCGATGCAGATGCACGGCCCCCAGGCGCTCGAGAAGCCGGTGCAGTTCACCGACGAGCAGGTCGGCGAGCTCGCCGCCTACGTCGCGTCGCTGGCCCCCGGCCCCGCGATCCCCGAGGGCGAGGTCCTCGACGGACAGGGCGACGCGGCGAACGGCGCCGAGCTGTTCCGCATCAACTGCGCCATGTGCCACAACGTCGCCGGGGCCGGCGGCGCGCTCACCGAGGGCAAGTTCGCTCCCCCGCTGGGCGGCGTGACCGAGGCGCACATCTACGAGGCGATGGTCACCGGCCCGCAGAACATGCCGGTCTTCAACGATCTGAACATCTCGCCCGAGGACAAGCGCGACATCATCTCGTACCTCAAGTACATCGAGGCCAACCCGTCCCCGGGCGGATTCGCGCTCGGCTCCCTCGGGCCGGTCGCGGAGGGCCTGTTCCTCTGGATCTTCGGCCTCGGCGCGATCGTGGCCCTGACGGTGTGGATCACCGCCCGATCCAACTAGACGACTGCAGCGCCCTGACGGGCGCGACTGACCCACGGCACCGACTGGTGCCGACACGGCGTGAAAAGGAGAACCATGGCAGAGCACGATGAGGGTGGCACGGACCTCGCCACCTCGTCGGCCACCGGGCACGGAACGGCTCCGGCCGGCACCGCGGTCGTGACGCGGGACCGCGTTCAGGACCCGGGCCTCCCGCCGCACCGCCCCCGGATGACCGACCTCGACCCCAAGGTCGAGAAGCGTGCCGAGCGCACGGTGTACACGCTCTTCTACCTCTCCTTCGCGGGCTCGATCTTCGCGGTAGCCGCCTACATGGCGTTCCCGATCACCGAGGACGTCGCGTCGGTCCGGCTGAACACGCTGTTCATCGGCCTGGGCATGTCCCTCGCGCTCCTGGGCATCGGCATCGCCGCCGTCCACTGGGGCAAGCAGCTGATGTCGGACCACGAGGGCATCGACATCCGCCACCCCGTCCGCAGCGCGGAGCCCACCCGCGCCCGTGCGCTCGAGATCTTCGACCAGTCCGACAAGGAGTCCGGCTTCGGCCGCCGCTCCCTCGTCCGGAACAGCCTGATCGCCTCCCTCGTCGTGTTCCCCCTGCCCGCCGTGATCCTGTTCCGGGGCCTCGGCCCGCAGGACCAGAACCCCGTCGCCCTCCTCAAGACCACCCTGTGGGAAGAGGGCACGAGGCTCACCCTGGACCCGTCGGGAGCGCCGATCCTCGCATCGGACGTCACCCTCGGATCCGCCTTCCACGTCATCCCCGAGGGCCTCAACGACGCCGAGGGCAAGCTGGAGGAGAAGGCCAAGGCCGCCGTCCTCCTGATGCGCCTGAAGCCGGAGGACCTCATCGTCAGTGAGGGTCGCGAGACCTGGAACTACGACGGAATCGTCGCCTACTCCAAGATCTGCACGCACGTCGGCTGCCCTGTGGCGCTGTACGAGCAGCAGACCCACCACCTGCTGTGCCCGTGCCACCAGTCGCAATTCGACATCACGCGCGAGGCCGCCGTCATCTTCGGCCCGGCGAAGCGTCCGCTTCCGCAGCTCCCCATCACCGTCGACGCCGAGGGTTACCTGGTCGCCAGAAGCGACTTCACGGAGCCCGTCGGACCGTCCTTCTGGGAGCGATGACTCACATGTCCACCACCACCCCCTCACGCCCCTCCAGCTCCCCCGCGGAGCCCGAGGACGGCGTCATCCTCGGATCCGGCAAGTTCCAGAAGGGGTACGTCGGAGCGGCGTCGAACTACATCGACGAGCGCACGAGCATCTCCGCGGTCGTCAAGGAGTTCGGTCGCAAGATCTTCCCCGACCACTGGTCCTTCCTCCTCGGCGAGGTCGCGCTCTACAGCTTCGTCATCATCCTGCTGTCGGGCACGTTCCTCACCTTCTTCTTCCAGGCCTCGATGGTCGAGACGCACTACGAGGGCAGCTATCTGCCCCTCAAGGGCATCGAGATGTCGGCGGCGATGTCGTCCTCGCTCGACATCTCCTTCGACATCCGCGGCGGCCTGCTGATGCGGCAGATCCACCACTGGGCGGCGCTGCTGTTCGTGGCCTCGATCGGCCTGCACATGCTGCGCATCTTCTTCACCGGTGCGTTCCGCAAGCCCCGCGAGCTCAACTGGGTCATCGGCTTCGTCCTCTTCATCCTCGCGATGGCCGAGGGCTTCACCGGCTACTCGCTCCCCGACGACCTGCTCTCTGGCAATGGCCTCCGCATCATCGACGGCATGGTCAAGGGCATCCCGATCGTCGGCACCTGGATCTCGTTCCTGCTCTTCGGCGGCGAGTTCCCGGGCACCGACATCGTCGGCCGCCTCTACACGCTGCACATCCTGCTGCTGCCGGCGCTGGTGCTCGCGTTCATCGCCCTCCACCTCGTGTTCGTGGTCGTCCACAAGCACACCCAGTTCCCCGGTGCGGGCAAGACCGAGCAGAACGTCGTCGGCTACCCGGTGCTGCCGGTCTACGCCGCGAAGGCCGGTGGATTCTTCTTCATCGTCTTCGGCGTCGTCGTCCTCATCGCCTCGCTGTTCACGATCAACCCGATCTGGAACTACGGCCCGTACGACCCCTCGCCCGTCTCCGCGGGAACCCAGCCCGACTGGTACATCGGGTTCGCCGACGGCGCCCTGCGCCTCGTCCCGCCGGGACTCGAGTGGGCCATCCCGGGCATCGGAACCCTGTCGTTCAACATCCTGATCCCGCTCGTCGGTCTCGGACTGTTCATCGCCGTGGTCATGCTCTACCCGTTCCTCGAGGCGTGGATCACCGGTGACAAGCGCGAGCACCACCTGCTCGACCGCCCGCGCAACGCCGCGACCCGCACCGCGATCGGCGCCGCCGGAGTCAGCTTCTACGCCGTCCTCTGGGCCGCCGCGTCGTCCGACCTCATCGCGACGCACTTCCACCTCACGATGGAGGGCGTGATCCACAGCCTGCAGTTCCTGCTCATCGCGGGTCCGTTCATCGCGTACTTCATCACCAAGCGCATCTGCCTGGCGCTGCAGAAGAAGGACCGCGAGATCGCGCTGCACGGCTTCGAGTCGGGACGCATCGTCCGCCTCCCCGGCGGCGAGTTCATCGAGGTGCACCAGCAGCTCGACGAGTACGAGCGCTGGAAGCTCGTCGGTCAGGACGAATACGAGCCCCTGATGATCCGTCCGGACTCGCGTGGCCGCATCACCGCCCCGCAGCGCGTCCGCGCCGGCCTCTCCCGCTGGTTCTTCGAGGACCGGATCACCCCCGTCACCCAGAAGGAGCTCGAGAGCTCGCACAGCGAGCACTGATCCTCCCCCGAAGGGCCCGGACGTTCATTCGTCCGGGCCCTTCGTCGTTCCCGCAGCGGGGCGGCGCCTGTCCTCCGGCGCGGTGGAGGTCCGCGGTGGACCGAGAGGCGGTGAGACCGGATCACAGCGCCTCGTCGGCGACAGGCCGGCAGGAACGTGGGGCGATCCTCCGGACCCCGAGACCTCCGCTCCTTGGATCACGAGACGCCATCTCACTGCCGAACTGGAGACGTCCGCCCCCGTCCGATCATGGAGTGATCCGGCCCCTCTGCGTGCTCGCAGTGTCGTCGTCCGGTGAGGTCCCCGGTCCCCGTACACGTCGAGACGCTCCGGATTAGTTCGAGGGCACCCATCCCCAGCAGGCCTGTCAGGACTGCCCTCCCCCACTCACGGTCGATCCCTCTGTGGTCGGCGACGGCGACGCTCGCCGGTGAGACAGAGGAGGCGACCTCCGGGCATCGACGCCCGTCGCTGCAGCGGCGTCTCAGGCTCCCTGTCGTCGCGCCGACCGGCACACAACCCGTTAGCAAGTACCGAGGAGCTCCACGAGCTGCAGGGGCGCGCGCGGTTCCGTCGGGGTGCAGGCTCCACTGGGTTCAGAACGGTGTGCAAGAGGCCCGCAGGGCGGCGCAGGCGCCAGAACAGGCGCAGCAGCCCCAGTACAGCCGCAGGCGCAGCAGTATCCGCGATCCGTAGCGCGCCACCGCCGTCGGCACGCCGACAGGCGCACAGGAGAGCCGCCACAGGCGTAGCCCGCTCACCCGTGGCCGGAGCAGGAGCCGTCGCAGCGCAGCCCGTATGGGTGATGACGCTGCCCGGCGCTCCTGCTCGGCGCCGCTCGCTGCGCTCCCCTACGAGCTTCCGCGTCGCGGGCCGTCGGGATGTTCCCAAACGTGCGCCTCCGAGCGGAACGCCTCTGTGTCCTGCCAGCAGGACACCAAGAGAGATCCCGCTCAGCTCGTCATCCCTCACTGAGTGGTCCCGGCCCTCACCGGGAGGTCCCGGCCATCTCCGGGAGGCTCGATCCCCCACCGATCGGCGAGTGACGCCCCTGCATGAAGCCGAACGGCCGAGCCGACTGGGCCCCGACCGCGCGTCGCTTCCTCCTGGATAAGCGGAAGGGCCGGGTGCACGGAGCCGAAGCCCTCGTGCACCCGGCCCTCGGCCGTGCGATGCGCCCTAGCGGGCGAAGTATCCGCGGTAGTACTCGTACACCCAGCCGGCGATGGCGACCAGGAAGAGCCCGACGGCGATGTAGGTGATCCAGAACCCCACGGCCAGGCCGAGGAATCCGAGGGCCGCGGAACCGCCCAGGATCAGCGGCCACCAGCTCCACGGGCTGAAGAAGCCCAGCTCGGGGTCTCCGTCATCGATGTCCGCATCGAGGCGGTCCTCGGGGAGCTCGGCGCCCTGCGCCTTGTGGACGCGGCCGACGTAGAACGCGATGAACGCGCCCAGCACGGCCGAGAGGCCGATGCCGACGGTACCGACCCACTCCACCTGGCCCGTGTCGAGCAGCGACCACACGATGTACGTGATGTCGGCGAGGAGGAAGAAACCCGCGAGGAGCCAGAAAAGATTGACGTTGGCGCGCATGGCCCTACTTCACCGTGCCTTCGGACTTGTCGTACGTGGGGGCGTCCGGAGCGTCCTTCGCCGGACCGATTCCGACGGGGATGCCGGCCTCGGGGTGGTTGAGGTCGAACGCCGGGGCCTCGCTTCGGATGCGCGGGATCGAGGTGAAGTTGTGGCGGGGCGGCGGGCACGACGTGGCCCACTCGAGCGACCGGGAGAAGCCCCACGGGTCGTTCACCGTCACCTTGGGCGCCTTGCGGGCCGTGATGTACACGTTCAGGAAGAACGGGATCAGCGACACCGCGAGGATCATCGCTCCGACCGTCGACACCTGGTTCATCCAGGTGAAGCCGTCCTCGGGGAGGTAGCTGGCGTAGCGGCGCGGCATGCCGACGACGCCCAGCCAGTGCTGGATGAGGAAGGTGGTGTGGAAGCCGATGAACAGCAGCCAGAAGTGCCACTTGCCCAGCGTCTCGTTCAGCATCTTGCCGGTCCACTTGGGCCACCAGAAGTAGAAGCCCGAGAACATCGCGAAGACGACGGTTCCGAACACGACGTAGTGGAAGTGCGCCACCACGAAGTACGAGTCCGAGACGTGGAAGTCGAGCGGGGGCGACGCGAGGATCACGCCGGTGAGTCCACCGAAGGTGAAGGTGATCAGGAAGCCGATCGCCCAGATCATCGGGGTCTCGAAGGTCACCGATCCGCGCCACATGGTGCCGACCCAGTTGAAGATCTTCACGCCGGTCGGAACCGCGATGAGCATGGTCATCAGCGAGAAGAACGGCAGCAGGACCGATCCGGTGACGTACATGTGGTGCGCCCACACCGTCACGGAGAGGGCGGCGATCGCGATGGTCGCGTAGATCAGCGTCTTGTAGCCGAAGATCGGCTTGCGGCTGAAGACCGGGAAGACCTCGGACACGATGCCGAAGAACGGCAGCGCGATGATGTACACCTCGGGGTGGCCGAAGAACCAGAACAGGTGCTGCCAGAGCAGGACACCGCCGTTGGCCGCATCGTAGATGTGGGCGTCGAACACCCGGTCGGCGCCGAGGGCGAACATCGCGGCGGCGAGCACCGGGAACGCGAGCAGCACGAGGATCGACGTCACCAGGATGTTCCAGGTGAAGATCGGCATCCGGAACATCGTCATGCCGGGGGCGCGCATCGTGATGATCGTCGTGATGAAGTTCACCGCGCCGAGGATCGTGCCGAAGCCCGAGAGCGCGAGGCCGAAGACCCAGAGATTGCCGCCGAGCCCTGGCGAGAACGTCGTGCTCGACAGTGGCGCGTACGCGAACCAGCCGAACGACGCCGCACCCTGCGGGGTGACGAATCCGGCGACCGCGATGAGCGAGCCGAAGCTGTAGAGCCAGTACGCGAAGGCGTTGAGGCGGGGGAACGCGACGTCGGGGGCGCCGATCTGCAGCGGCATCAGGACGTTGGCGAACCCGGCGAAGAGCGGCGTCGCGAACATCAGCAGCATGATCGTGCCGTGCATCGTGAACAGCTGGTTGTACTGCTCGCGCGTCTCGACCACGTTCAGGCCGGGCTCGAACAGCTGGGCGCGGATGACGAGTGCCATCACGCCGGCGATGCAGAAGTAGATGAACGACGTGATCAGGTACATGTACCCGATGACCTTGTGGTCGGTCGACGTCATCCAGCGGACGAGGACGTTCGCCTTGCGCTGGACCGGCGGAGTGCCGGCGGTGCGCGTCGGGCGGGGTGCCGTAGCGGTGCTCATGCTCCCTTACTCCTCGTTCTCGCGGGCCGGCGCGCCGGTTCCGGGAAGGTTCGAATTGCGGTTGTACTCGGCGCCGAGCTGACCGGTCTGGCCCGCGTCGCGCAGCGACTGGATGTAGTCGTCGTACTCGCCCTGCGAGACGACCTTGACGTTGAAGAGCATCGCGGAGTGGTACTCGCCGCAGAGCTCGGCGCACTTGCCCGCGTAAGTCCCCTCCTTGAGAGGCGTGACGTACATGTAGTTCGTCTTGCCGGGGATCATGTCCTTCTTGTAGAGGAAGTCGACGACCCAGAAGGAGTGGATCACGTCGCGCGCGTCGAGCTGGATCTTGATCTTCTGTCCGACGGGCAGGTAGAGCGTGGGGATCTCGGACTCGACGAGCGAGCCGGCGGCGTCTCCGCCCTCCTGGTACTGGCCCTGGATACCGGCGGAGTAGACGTCCTCGTCGACGTAGTTGAAGTCCCACGCCCACTGCTTGCCGTACACCTGGATGGTCTCGTCCGGGTCGTCGTAGGGCTGCTCGATAGCGGCCTGGTCGCGCGCGGTGAAGGCGAAGAAGCCGATCACGAGGATCAGCGGCACGATCGTGTAGAAGATCTCGATCGGCATGTTGTAGCGCAGCTGGACCGGCAGGCCGGTCTGCCCCTTGCGACGGCGGTAGACCACCACCGCCCAGATGGTGAGACCCCACGTGACGACGCCGACGGCGAGCAGGACGATCCAGGAGGTGACCCAGAGTCCGATGACGCGGTCGACGTGGTTCGTCGTGCCGGGTTCGGTGGGGAGCCAGCCCTGGAGCTGCTCTTGCGTGCAGCCCGCGAGGACGAGGGCGAGGGCTCCTGCGACGGGGGCAGCGACCCATCTGCGGATTCGGCGATTGAAGCGCACCGGTGACCTTTCGGAAGACTGGGGACCAGTTCACACGAAACTGTATTAGACCGGCTCCAGCCTACCCTTCCGCTCCGGCGGCCCGGTGCACGACGACCCGCTCTTGACGTCCCGGCCGAGTGGTGCAGTCATGACGAACGGCGCCCGACGGGCCACCGGGGTGGACTGTCGGACGCCGTTCGGAGGCGCTGCGGCCCGGGGCCGCGCGGCGTCAGTGGAAGCTGTCGCCGCAGGCGCAGCTGCCGCCCGCGTTGGGGTTGTCGATGGTGAAGCCCTGCTTCTGGATGGTGTCCTCGAAGTCGATCGAGGCGCCGTCGAGGTAGGGGACGCTCATCTTGTCGACGACGAGGCCGACGCCCTCGAACTCCACCGCGGCGTCGCCGTCGAGGGTGCGCTCGTCGAAGTAGAGCTGGTAGATGAGGCCGGAGCAGCCGCCGGGCTGCACCGCGACGCGCAGGCGCAGGTCGTCGCGGCCCTCCTGCTCGAGCAGGCTCTTGACCTTGGCGGCGGCGGTCGGGGTCATCGAGACGCCGTGGGCCGCGCTGGGCGGGGTGGCGAGGGGGGTCGCCGTCTGGTCGGTCAGGGTGTCTGACATGTCACTCCTCAGGGGACGGGCGGAACGGTCGTCGTGCCTTCCGGGATTCTACGGCTGCAACCCGGGTGGTCACCCAGGTATTCCACGACCGGTGGTCAGTCGCGGTGAGCGGCGGCGCGGAGCAGGAACAGCGCCTCGGTCTGCGCGGCGCGCTTGAAGACGCCCAGGTGAAGCGACTCGTTGGGGCTGTGCGCGCGCGAGTCGGGGTCCTCCACACCGGTGACGAGGATCTGAGCCTCGGGGAACTCGCGCACGAGGTCGGCGATGAACGGGATGCTCCCGCCGATCCCGGTCTCGAGGGGCTCGCGTCCCCACGCGTCGGCCATCGCGCCCTTCACCAGGTCCACGGCCCAGCCGCTCGCGTCGACCAGGAAGGGGCTGCC
>NZ_PSWC01000033.1:0-28818 GCF_002931535.1 Rathayibacter sp. AY1C6
GCAGTACTGGAGCGTGGAGTCGTGGAAGACCACCTGGCGGATCGTGTCGCGTCCGCCTAGCGGGATCCGCTGGGACGCGGATCGTGCGTTCGGCAGTGCGGGGGCGCGCCGGGAGGGCGGCTCGTCGACGGCGAGACGGGCGCGGAAGGCTCGGTGCTCGGGCCGAGACGGGCGCGGACCGGCTCTCGAATAGACTGGCCCCTGCCATCAGCGGCGCCCTCGGGGGCCGCACGCAACGAGATTTCCGAGGGAGCACCGTGTCCGGGCATTCCAAGTGGGCCACGACCAAGCACCAGAAGGCGATCAAGGACTCGCGCCGCGCGAAGTCCTTCGCCAAGCTGATCAAGAACATCGAGGTGGCCGCCAAGATCGGCGGCGCCGACCTCTCCGGCAACCCGACGCTCGTCGACGCCGTGCAGAAGGCGAAGAAGACCTCGGTGCCGAACGACAACATCGACCGCGCGATCAAGCGCGGTGCCGGCCTCACCGGCGAGGTCATCGACTACACGACGATCATGTACGAGGCCTACGGCCCCAACGGCATCGCCCTGCTCGTCGAGTGCCTCACCGACAACAAGAACCGCGCCGCGGCGGACGTCCGCACCGCGATGACCCGCAACGGCGGCACCATGGCCGACCCGGGCAGCGTCGCCTACAACTTCGCGCGCAAGGGCGTCATCTCCGTGCCCCACGGAGAGAGCGTCACCGAGGACGACGTGCTCGGCGCGGTCCTCGACTTCGGCGTCGACGACGTGCTCGACCACGGCGAGAGCTTCGAGGTCCGCGTCGAGCCGAGCGAGCTCGTCCCGGCCCGCTCGGCCCTGCAGGAGGCGGGCATCGACTACGACTCCGCCGACATCGAGTTCGTCGCCTCCCTCCAGGTCGAGGCCGACGCCGAGACGGCCCGCAAGGTCTTCCGCCTGATCGACGCGCTCGAGGACTCGGACGACGTGCAGAACGTCTACACCAACCTCGACATCACGGCAGAGGTGCGCGCCGAGCTCGAGAACGAGGAGTGACGCGGTGAGCCCGGCCCGATCCCGGAGGGCGGCCTGATGCGCGTCCTCGGGATCGACCCCGGGCTCACCCGCTGCGGCGTCGGCATCGTCGACGTCTCGCGCGACCGCCACGCGACCCTCGTGCACGTGACGGTCCTCCGGACACCGCCCGACGACGCGCTGGAGCGCCGCCTGCTGGCCCTGGGCGACGGGCTCGAGGCGCTGCTCGACGAGCACCGCCCCGACGCCGTCGCGATCGAGCGGGTCTTCGCGCAGAACAACGTCAGCACCGTGATGGGCATCGCGCAGATCAGCGGCGTCGCCCTCGTCGCGGCGGCCCGGCGCGGGCTCCCGGTCGGGATGCACACTCCGAGCGAGGTGAAGGCCGCCGTCACCGGCTACGGAGCCGCGGACAAGCGCCAGGTCACCGCGATGATCCAGCGCGTCCTCCGGCTCGACGCCCCGCCGCGGCCGGCCGACGCGGCCGACGCCCTCGCCCTGGCCGTCTGCCACGCCTGGCGGGCCCCTCTCGCGCCCTCCTTTGGGTCGGCGGGAGCCGGTGCCGACGGAGCGGCGGGCGGCACAGCAGCGCAGCGGGCGTGGCGCGCCGCCGAGGCCGCGAGTCGAACGCCTGTTCGAGCATCTAGACTGACGCGGTGATCTCCTCCCTCCGCGGCACCGTCCTCTCCGCCCGCGGGAGTCTCGCCGTCCTCGACGTCCACGGCGTCGGCTACGCGGTGAACGTGACCCCGCAGCACGCGCTCGAGATGCGCGTCGGCGACGAGACCACGGTCAGCACCGTGCTCGTCGTCCGCGAGGACTCGCTCACCCTCTACGGCTTCCCCGACGAGGAGCAGCTCGAGATCTTCGAGCTGCTGATCGGCGTGACCGGTGTCGGCCCGAAGTCCGCCCTCGGCGTGCTCGGCGCGGTCGAGCCGGACCGGATCGCGCAGGCGGTCGCCGACGAGGACGACGGGGTGTTCCGGAAGGTCAGCGGCATCGGCCCGAAGACGGCCAAGCTGATCATCCTGTCCCTCGCCGGCAAGGTGACCGTCCGTCCGCGCGCCGCCCGCGGCTCCGGTCCCGCCGCCACCGCCGCGCAGAACGTGCTCGCGGCGCTCGTCGGCCTGGGCTGGCCCGAGCGCACCGCGGCCGATGTGGTCGACGAGATCCTGCTCGACGCGCAGGCCTCCGACGCCACGAACGTGCAGGCGCTGCTCCGGCTCGCCCTCGCCCGCCTCGGTCCGGCGGCCCGCTCGTGAGCGACGAGGTGCTGGGCGCCGAGGTCGCGTCGGAGGCCGAGGTCGCCTTCGAGGGCGCCCTGCGGCCCAGGAACCTCAGCGAGTTCGTCGGCCAGCGCAAGGTGCGCGGCCAGCTCGAGCTGCTGCTCAAGGCCGCGGCCATGCAGGGCCGGACCCCGGACCACATCCTGCTGGCGGGCCCGCCCGGTCTCGGCAAGACGACCCTCGCGATGATCGTGGCGGAGGAGAGCTCCTCGCCCCTGCGGCTCTCCAGCGGCCCCGCGATCCAGCACGCGGGCGACCTCGCCGCCGTCCTCTCCTCGCTGCTGCCCGGCGAGATCCTCTTCATCGACGAGATCCACCGCATGGCGCGCTCCGCGGAGGAGATGCTCTACCTCGCGATGGAGGACTTCCGGATCGACATCATGGTCGGCAAGGGGGCGGGAGCGACGTCCGTCCCGCTGGATCTCGCCCCGTTCACGCTCGTCGGCGCCACGACCCGCTCCGGCCTGCTGCCCAATCCGCTCCGCGACCGCTTCGGCTTCACCGCGCACCTCGAGTTCTACGCGGAGGACGAGCTGCGGCAGGTGCTCGCCCGGGCGGCACGGCTGCTCGAGCTCGACATCGACGCGGACGCGATCGCCGAGATCGCCGGCCGCTGCCGAGGCACCCCGCGCATCGCCAACCGCCTGCTCCGGCGGGTGCGGGACTTCGCCCTGGTCCACGGCGGACGGGCCGACGTGACCGCCGTCCGCGCGGCGCTGGAGCTCTACGACGTCGACGCGCTCGGACTCGACCGGCTCGACCGCGCGGTGATGGAGATCGTGCTGACCCGCTTCGACGGCGGGCCGGTCGGCCTGAACACCCTCGCCGTGTCGGTGGGGGAGGAGGCGGAGACGGTCGAGGCCGTCGTCGAGCCGTTCCTCGTGCGGATCGGATTGCTGACCCGGACGCCGCGCGGCCGCGTGGCGACCCCCGCCGCCTACCGCCACTTCGGCATCGACCCCCGGGGGACGGCGGCTCAGCCGCCCCTGTTCCCCGATGATCTATGATTCTCTAGGCCCGACGGGCCGCTCGATCCGCTCCGCCTCGACCTGAGGCCGCGCGGCGGATCGCCCATCCACTCCGGAAGGCCCACCCATGGATCCGACGATCATCCTGCTCGTCCTGCTGCTCGCCGTGATGATCATCTTCATGTTCCGCAACAACAAGAAGCGCCAGCGCGACGCGGAGAGCATGAAGAACAACCTCCAGCCGGGGGTGGAGCTCATGACCGGCTCCGGCCTCTTCGGCACCGTCGTGTCGATCGACGACGAGGCGAACAAGATCGTCATCGAGTCGACCCCCGGCACGCTGCTGACCATCCACCGTCAGGCGATCGCCCGCCTCATCGACCCGAGCGAGAACGCCGTCGCCGCCGACACCGAGGACGAGGCCGACCCGCTGACCGCGACCGGCTCGCCCGAGTTCGGCGAACGCGACTCCGCGCACCGCGACCCGCTGGTGGACCCGGTCGAGCGCGACCGCCGCCCCGACGCGCAGTAGTCTCCTGGGCGGGCCGGGCGCATCGGCGCCCGCCCGCCCTTCTCCACGCCCGGGCGACCCCGGGCCGATCACCGTCGACCGAAGAGAAAGCTGAGCCCTGGGTGGCCGCATCAACCCCCGTCCGGAAGGCCCGCCGCTCCCTGAGCTGGCTCGGTGTCCTGATCCTCGCTCTCGTCGGACTCAACACGGCGGCCGTCCTCTGGGGCGGCGGCTCCTGGACGCCGAAGCTCGCCCTCGACCTCGAGGGCGGCACGCAGATCGTCCTGCAGCCGCAGCTGAACGACGGCGACACCGTCTCGTCGGAGCAGCTGACGCAGGCCGTCTCGATCATCCGCCAGCGCATCGACGCGTCCGGCGTCTCCGAGGCCGAGATCACGACCCAGGGCTCGAGCAACATCGTCGTCTCGATCCCGGGCACGCCCGACGACGAGACACTCCAGCGCATCGAGGCCTCGGCGAAGCTCGACTTCCGCCCGGTCCTCGTCGCGAGCCAGGCCACCAACAGCTCGGTCGGCGGCGACGCGACGTCCTCGCCCACGCCGACGCCCGTCGACCCGTCGCTCGCGACGGAGCCGACCGCCTCGCCGACGAACGCGAGCGACCTCGCCTACCTCACGCCGGCGCTCGAGGCCCAGTACACCTCGTTCGACTGCGCGTTCCTCAACGGCCAGGACCCGAACCTCGCCCCGGCCGACCAGCCGCTCATCACCTGCGACGACAGCGGGACGGTGAAGTACGTCCTCGGCCCGGTGGAGATCACCGGCGAGGACATCTCGGACGCCTCGAACGGCCTGATGACGACCTCCTCCGGCGCCAGCACCGGCACCTGGGCCGTCAACCTCTCGTTCGACGACCAGGGCACGCAGGCCTTCGGCGACGTGACCTCGCGCCTCGTGGCGCTGCAGGGTGCGCAGAACCAGTTCGCGATCGTCCTCGACGGCCGGGTCATCTCGGCCCCGTCGACGAACGCCGCCATCACCGACGGCAACGCGCAGATCTCGGGCTCCTTCACCCAGGAGTCGTCGAAGACGCTCGCCGACCAGCTCAAGTACGGCGCGCTGCCGATCGGCTTCCAGGTCCAGAGCTCGGACAGCATCTCGGCGACGCTCGGCTCCGCCCAGCTCGCCAGCGGCCTGCTCGCCGGCCTCATCGGCCTGATCCTCGTCATCGTCTACTCCATCGCGCAGTACCGCGTGCTCGGAGCCGTCACGATCGCCTCGCTGCTCGTCGCGGCGATCGTCACCTACCTCGTCGTCACGCTGCTGTCCTGGCGGGAGGGACTGCGCCTCTCGCTCGCAGGAGTCGCGGGTCTCATCGTCGCGATCGGCATCACGGCCGACTCGTTCATCGTGTACTTCGAGCGCATCCGCGACGAACTGCGCGACGGACGCGGCCTCGAGTCCGCCGTCGAGTCCGGCTGGCGGCGCGCGCTGCGCACGATCTTCGCGTCCGACATGGTGAACCTGCTCGCCGCGGTGGTCCTCTTCCTCCTCGCCGTCGGCAGTGTCCGCGGCTTCGCGCTCACCCTCGGGATCACGACGATCATCGACCTGATCGTGGTGGCGCTGTTCACCCACCCGATCCTGCAGCTGATGGCCACGAGACCGTTCTTCGCCGAGGGGCACAAGACCTCGGGCCTGGATCCCCGGGCGCTCGGGGCCGTGTACCGCGGCCGAGCCGCCTTCCGTCCGCAGGACCAGGTGGTCGCCGGCAAGCGCGCCTCCGCGTCCCGTGAGGCGGCCAAGCGCCAGACCATCGCCGAGCGGAAGGCCGCCGAGGCGGCCGGCCTGCGCGACTCCAACGACTCGAACGGGAAGGACGCGTGATGGCCAGCTTCTCGCAGTTCGGAAACGACCTCTACACCGGTGCGCGATCGATCGACTTCGTCGGCCGGCGCCGCACGTGGTACCTCGTCTCGCTCGCCCTGATCCTGATCACGCTGCTCGGGACCGTCGCCCGCGGCGGCTTCAACTTCGGCATCGAGTTCACCGGCGGCTCGCAGTTCACGGTGTCCTCGCCGTCGAGCCTCGAGCAGGCGACGGCGACGGATGCGGTGACCTCGGTCGCTCCCGAGACCGTGCCGCGAGTGTCCATCGTCGGCGACGACTCCATCCGCGTGCAGACCGGCCAGCTCTCGACCGACGAGTCGACCGCGGTGCGGAACGCCCTGTCGGAGGCCTACGACGTGCCCACCGACCAGGTCGCCTCCTCCTTCATCGGAGCGGCGTGGGGCAACGACGTGACCCAGCAGGCCCTGCGCGGCCTGGTGATCTTCGTGGTCCTCGCGGCCCTGGCCATGTGGGCGTACTTCCGCACCTGGAAGATGTCGCTCGCGGCGATCGTCGCGCTCCTGCACGACCTCGTGATCGTGGCGGGCGTCTACGGCATCACCGGCACCGAGGTGTCGCCGGCGGCGGTGATCGGACTGCTGACGATCCTCGGCTACTCGCTCTACGACACGGTCGTGGTCTTCGACAAGATCCGCGAGAACACCGTGGAGGCGCTCGGCAGCACGACCCGCACCTTCTCCGAGACGGTGAACCTGGCCGAGAACCAGACTCTCGTGCGCTCCATCAACACCTCGATCGTCGCCGCCCTCCCGGTGGCCGCGATCCTCGTGATCGGTGCGTTCGTCCTCGGCGCGGGCACGCTCCGCGACATCTCGCTCGCCCTGCTGATCGGCATCATCGTCGGCACGTACTCGACGATCTTCGTCGCGGCGCCGCTGTACGCCCAGCTGCGCAGCCGGGAGCCCGAGATCTCCAAGCACGACAAGCGCGTGGAGTCGGCCCGGGCGAAGGCGACCGCTCCGGCCGCGCCGGCCGTGCAGGGCTGAGCCGTGGCCGACTACGCACAGGTCACCGCGGGCGACGCCGTCGGACTCGTCGCGCGCGACGAGGTCTGGCTGCTCGACGTCCGGGAGCCGCACGAGTGGGCGGCGGGGCACGCTCCGGCCGCCCACCACATCCCGATGGGGGAGATCGGCGCCCGGCAGGACGAGCTCCCCGCCGACACGGCGATCCTGGTGGTCTGCCACTCCGGAGTCCGCTCCGCGATGGTGACGCAGGCCCTCGAGGGCGCCGGATACGAGGTCGCCAACGTCGACGCCGGCATGACCGCCTGGGCCGCGGCGGGCGGCGACGTGGTCGACGGCGAGGGGCGCCCCGGACGCATCGGCTGACGCAGGCGCCGTCCGCCCCGGGCGGAACGGTCGTCGGCACCGTCCGCACGGGCGATAATGGGGCGATGGAGATCCTCGCGTGACGGAAACGACGACGACGTCCTCGACCGCTGCCCTGCGCAGACTGGTCCCGCGGATCTTCTCGCGTGCGCAGCCCTCCGGTGCTGTCGACACCCTTGTCCGCACCGTCCGGATGCACCATCCCAAGAGCGACATCGCGCTGATCGAGCGCGCTTACTCGGTCGCGGAGCGGGCGCACGCGAACCAGAAGCGCCGCAGCGGCGAGCCCTACATCACTCATCCGCTGGCCGTCGCGCAGATCCTCGCCGACCTCGGCATCGGCTCGAAGACGATCGCCGCCGCGCTGCTGCACGACACCGTCGAGGACACCGACTACCAGCTCGACGAGCTCCGCGCGGACTTCGGCGACGAGGTCGCGATGCTCGTCGACGGCGTCACCAAGCTCGACAAGGTCAAGTACGGCGACAGCGCGCAGGCCGAGACCGTCCGCAAGATGATCGTGGCGATGTCGAAGGACATCCGCGTCCTGATCATCAAGCTCGCCGACCGCCTCCACAACGCGCGGACCTGGGGCTTCGTCCCCGCCGAATCCGCCGCCCGCAAGGCCACCGAGACTCTCGAGATCTACGCGCCGCTGGCGCACCGCCTCGGCATCCAGGCGATCAAGTGGGAGCTCGAGGACCTGTCCTTCGCGGTGCTCTACCCCAAGATCTACAACGAGATCGAGAGCCTGGTGAAGCGGCGGACGCCGCAGCGCGAGGAGTTCGTGCAGAACGTCATCGACCTGATCAGCGAGGACCTGCGGGCCGGGCGGATCCGCGGTCGCGTCGTCGGCCGGCCGAAGCAGTACTACTCGATCTACCAGAAGATGGTCGTCCGCGGTCGCGAGTTCGACGAGATCTACGACCTGGTCGGCATCCGCGTCCTCGTGAACTCGGTGCGCGACTGCTACGCCGTGCTCGGCTCGATCCACGCCCGCTGGACGCCGATGCCGGGCCGGTTCAAGGACTACATCGCCACTCCGAAGTTCAACCTCTACCAGTCGCTGCACACGACGGTCGTCGGGCCGAAGGGGCGTGCGGTCGAGATCCAGATCCGCACCAACGAGATGCACCAGCACGCGGAGTTCGGCATCGCGGCGCACTGGAAGTACAAGGAGCAGATGGCCACCGGCAAGGTGCCCACCTCCGGATCGAACGACACCGACCTCGCCTGGCTCGCGCACCTCTCGGACTGGCAGTCGGAGACCACCGACCCGAACGAGTTCCTCGACTCCCTCCGCTTCGAGATCGGCGCCAAGGAGGTCTACGTCTTCACCCCGAAGGGACGCGTGATCGGCCTGCCGACCGGTGCGACCCCGGTCGACTTCGCCTACGCGGTTCACACCGAGGTCGGGCATCGGACGATGGGCGCCAAGGTCAACGGGCGCCTCGTGCCGCTCGAGTCGGCTCTGACGACGGGCGACGTGGTCGAGGTCTTCACCTCGAAGAACCCCGACTCGGGACCGAGCCAGGACTGGCTCCACTTCGTGCAGAGCCCCCGGGCACGCAACAAGATCCGGCAGTGGTTCACCAAGGAGCGGCGCGATGAGGCGATCGAGCAGGGCAAGGACTCCATCGCCCGGGCGATGCGGAAGCAGAACCTGCCGCTGCAGAAGCTGATGAGCCAGGACACCTTCACCGAGGTGGCCAGCCAGCTGCGCTACAACGACGTCGAGGCGCTCTACGCGGCCGTCGGCGAGGGCCACGTCTCGACCCAGTCGGTGCTCGAGAAGGTCGTCTCCTCCATCCAGGGCGATCCGGAGTCGGACGAGAACGAGGTCACCCTCCCGCGCTCGCCTCGGCCTCGGAGCCGGAGCAGCGAGTCGGGCGTCCTCGTGAAGGGTGCGCCGGACATCCTCGTGAAGCTCGCGAAGTGCTGCACCCCGGTTCCGGGCGACCAGATCGTCGGATTCGTGACGCGGGGAGCCGGCGTCTCCGTGCACCAGGCGAACTGCCACAACGTGCAGGAGCTGCTGAAGGAGCCGGAGCGGATCGTCGACGTCGAGTGGGCGCCGTCCTCCAAGAGCATCTTCCTCGTGCAGATCCAGGTCGAGGCGCTGGACCGCTCGGGCCTGTTGAGCGACGTGACGCGCGTCCTCTCGGAGCACCACGTCAACATCCTCTCGGCGACGGTCTCGACCTCGAGCGACCGGCTGGCGATCAGCCGGTTCGTCTTCGAGATGGGCGACACCACCCACCTGGACCGCGTGCTGAACGCCGTGCGCCGGATCGACGCCGTCTACGACGTCTACCGGGTGAACGCGGGCTGATCCCCGGGCGGCGCCTCGCCGAGCGCCGCCCGCAGCCGTCGTCCGACGATCCTCCGTCCGGCGACGGCGCTGCCCTCCTCCAGCCTCGCGAGGACGGCGTCGAGGCCGGTCCGGGTGCTCCGAGAGAGCGCCCGGAGGATCGCGCCCGCGTCCTCCGTCCGGGCGAGGTCGATCAGGGTGCGGGCAGGCGACGTGACCGGCGCGCCGCCGAGAAGGACGACGTCGTCCTCGTCGAGCAGGACCTCGTGGCAGCGCAGGCGGGGGTTCGACGGCGCCTGCCGGCGCTTCCGCCGGTCGATCGAGGCGCTGTGCACCGGCGGCGGACGGTTCGTCGCTCCGTGCACCCACGCGGCGGAGAGACGATCGGCGACGGCGCCGCGGGGGAGCAGCGAGCGCAGGGAGGCGGCCCGCTCGGACGACCCCAGGGGCAGGTCCGCGACGAGGAAGCCCTCGTCGAGCGCGACCAGCTCGCCGTCGAGGCGGGCGGCGCACAGCTCCGCGAGAGGGAGGTGCCCGGGGAGGAGCACGGAGGGGAGGCGCATCCGGCCATGCTGGCCGATGCGCCTCCCCTCCGGAGCGTCGCGAGCGGATCTGTGGAGGGATCCGCCGGCGCGGGTCTAGCCGATCGCGTCGAGCCAGACCTTGCGGGCGTCGAGCGCCTCCTGAGCCTGGGCGATCGCGTCGCGGTCGCCGCGCGCCTTCGCCTCGTCGAGCTCGTCCTGGAGCTTCTGGATCGCGGCGGTCAGCTGCGAGGCCAGACCCTCGGAGCGGGCCTTGCGCTCCGGGTTGCTGCGGTTCCAGTGCTCCTCGTCGAGCTTGCGGACGTGCGCCTCGACCTTGCGGAGACGGTCCTCGATGGTGCGCACCTGCTCCCGCGGCACGCGGCCGACGGCGTCCCAGCGCTCCTGGATCGAGAGCAGCACCCGCTTGGCCTTCTCGCGGTCCTGCTCCTGCAGGAGCGGCTCCGCCTCCTCGAGGAGGGCGAGCTTGAGGTCGAGGTTCTCGGTGTACTCGACGCTCTCCTGCGCGACGATCTCGGCCTTGGCGCCGTAGATCGCGTCGCCGGCGGCTTTGAAGCGCGCCCAGAGCGCGTCGTCGAACCGCTTGCCGGCACGGCCGGCGACCCGCCAGCGCTCGAGGAGCGCGCGGTAGTCCGGGATGGCGTCGGCGCCCTGGGGCACCAGCGCCTCGGCCTGGTCGATGAGCGCCTGCTTGGCCTGCTTGGCCTCGCGGTGCGCGGAGTCGAGGTCGGCGAAGAACGCCTTGCGGTTCTGCTCGATCGTGGTGCGCGCTCCGCGGAACCGGCGCCACAGCTCGTTCGCGTCGTTCTTGGGAAGGCGCGGGCCCTGCTGCTGGTGGTTCTGCCAGCGGGCGAAGAGGTCGTCGATCGCGGCGCTGGCCTGCTTCCACTGCGTCTTCGCCGGGTCGACCGCCGCCAGGGCCTCGGCCTCGGCGACGATGGCCTCGCGGTAGGCGAGGGCCTCGGACAGCGCGGCCTTCGACTCGGCCGCCTGCTGCTCGGTCAGATCCTCGACGGAGCCGCTCAGCGCGTCGACCCGGGTCTGCAGCGACTCGAGGTCGCCGACCGCGTTCGCCTGCGCGATGGCCGCGGACAGCGACTGCACCGTGCGGGCGACGTCTCCGGCGGGTGCGCCCCGCTTGGCGCGCTGCTCGAGCAGGGAGACCTGCCCGGCGAGCTCCGTGTACTTGCGCTCGTAGTAGGCGAGCGCCTCCTCGGGAGTCGCATCGGGGTACTGGCCGACCTCTCGCTCCCCGTCGCCGACGCGGACGTAGACCGTCCCGTCGTCGCCGACCCGTCCCCACGGCTGCTGGTCACTCATCGCTCGGAGCCTCACCTTGCTGTTCGATGTCGTGCTTCTCGGTGCCCGTCGCGTCGTCGGCCGGTGGGGCTCGACGGCCGGAGGGCCGAAGACCGCGCTCGGCCGCGAACGGGCAGTGACGACAAGCCTATTGCACTCCCCGCGCGGGCGGACCGTGACGACGCCGCGGGTGCGGCTACTGGACGGAGACGGAGGTGATGGTCACGGGCTCGGCGGGGGCGCCGTCACCCGATCCGTCGGCCGTGCCCTTCGACACGACGTCGCTGACGAGGGCGTCGAGTCCCGAGGTGACCTGCCCGAGCACGGTGTACCCGCCGGCCGCGTCGGCGGGCAGGGTCGTGTCCTGGTAGACGACGAAGAACTGGCTTCCCTGGCTGTAGCCGTTGCCGCCCTGGCGGGCCATCGCGATGGTCCCGGCCGGGTAGACGCCGTCCTCGGGCGCGTTCTCGACGGGACCGTAGCTGTAGCCCGGTCCGCCGGTGCCGTCGCCGTCCGGGTCGCCGCACTGGAGGACGTAGAGGCCCTCCGTGGTGAGGCGGTGGCAGGAGACGCCGTCGTAGAAGCCGGACTGCGTCAGCGAGATGAAGGAGGACACCGCCTGCGGGGCGGCGGCGCCGGCGAGCGTGATGCCCAGCGGGTCCTCGCCGATCGTGAGCGTGCCCGTCCAGTCGCGGCCCTCGGCGATGTCGGAGGAGGGGACGTCGCCGGTGTTCGACCCCGTCGCCTCGGGCGTCGGGGTCGCGGAGGAGGAGGAGGTCGGCTCGGCGACCGGGGTGCCGGGGCCGCCGGAGAAGTAGAGGATCTGGGCGACGACCGCGAGCCCGATCACGACGACGGCGGCGATCGCCGCGATCACGTTGTCGCGCACGCGCCGCTTCTGCCTCGAGCGGTGGAGGCTCTGACGGGCCTGGTAGGCCCGGAGCCGGGTGCGCGCCTCGCGGTCGTTCGACTTGCCCTGGGCCACGTGATCCTCCGACGTCCTCGTCCGCGCGGCTTCGGCGCGGCGGCCCGCGCACGCAGGCCGCGTCGAGCCTACGAGAACCGCCGGAGGCGCGACAAACGCCGCTCCGTCGCGCCGGGCAGTCGGGCCGGGGCTCTGTCGGAGGCCGTCGTTACGCTGGGGGCATGACCATGCAGCAGGCCGGACTCCGCTCCGGGGCGACTCCGCTCGCCGTGCGGATGCGGCCGCGCAGCCTCGAGGAGGTCGCCGGCCAGCGCCACCTCCTGACGCCCGGCTCGCCCCTGGTCGCCCTCGCCGCCGACACGACGGGGGAGCGGGGAGCGGTGTCCGTGATCCTCTGGGGCCCTCCCGGCACGGGCAAGACCACGCTCGCGCAGGCGGTGGCCCACTCCAGCGGCCGCCGCTTCGTCGAGCTCTCCGCCGTCACGGCGGGCGTGAAGGACGTGCGGCAGGTGATGGAGGAGGCGCTCTCCACCCGCGACCTCTACGGCACGTCCACCGTGCTCTTCCTCGACGAGATCCACCGCTTCACCAAGGCGCAGCAGGACGCACTGCTGCCCGGGGTCGAGAACGGGTGGGTCATCCTCATCGCGGCCACGACCGAGAACCCCTCGTTCTCGGTGATCGCGCCGCTGCTCTCGCGCTCGCTCCTGCTGACCCTCGAGCCGCTCAGCGACGACGACCTGGGCGTCCTGGTCGACCGCGCCCTGCACGACGAGCGGGGTCTGCGCGACTCGGTGACGCTGGAGGAGGAGGCCCGGGCGAGCATCGTGCGGCTCGCCTCCGGAGACGCCCGGCGGGCGCTGACCGCGCTCGAGGCCGCCGCCACCTCCGCCCGCTCGGAGGCCCGCGAGGCCGACCGGGTCGCCCGCGCCGCCGCCGCGGAGGACCCGGACGAGGAGGACGAGGACGACGAGGGCGCTCCCGTCGAGGCCGCCGCCGAGGAGCCCGCGCTCCCCGTGATCACGACCGAGGTCGTCGCGCGCGCCGTCGACCGCGCCCTTTTGCGCTACGACCGCAACGGCGACGAGCACTACGACGTCATCAGCGCCTTCATCAAGTCCATCCGGGGCTCGGACGTCGACGCGGCGCTGCACTACCTGGCCCGGATGATCGAGGCGGGGGAGGATCCGCGGTTCATCGCCCGCCGCATCATCGTCTCCGCGTCCGAGGACATCGGCATGGCCGACCCGCAGGCGCTCGTCGTCGCGATCGCCGCGGCCGACGCCGTGCAGTTCATCGGCATGCCGGAGGGGCGCATCCCGCTCGCCCAGGCGGTCGTGCACCTGGCGACCGCCCCGAAGTCGAACGCGTCCTACTCCGCCATCGACGCGGCCATCGCGGACGTGCGCGCGGGCCGCGCGGGTCGGGTGCCGGCGCACCTGCGCGACGCGCACTACCCCGGCGCCAAGAAGCTCGGCCACGGGAAGGGCTACCGGTACCCGCACGACGCCGACCTCGGCGTCCTCGAGCAGCAGTACCTCCCGGACCCGCTCCAGGGCGCGCGGTACTACCGGCCCACCGAGCACGGCAACGAGCGCGACGTCTCCGCACGACTGGCGAAGCTCCTGCGCATCATCCGCGGCGACCGGGGCTGACCGCGCCGACCACGAACTCGCGCGACCCGCACGGGAGGCCGTGGCCTGATAGTCTTGCGAGGTTGCCCACCGCTCTGTAGCCGAGCGGAGCAGCGCATCCCTCTGAATCGCGCAGCCCGCCACTGCGGTCACCCTTCCCCCGCACCCGCGGAGGACACGACCGCGGCGTCCGCCCTCCTCCCGGAGCCGGCGGTCGAGAGCTGCGACCGAACCTCTCAGACCTTGGAAGGACCACTGTGTCGACCACGTCCCGTACCCGCTCGAAGACGCGCCTCTCGCGCGCCCTCGGCATCCCCCTGACCCCGAAGGCCGCCCGCTACCTCGAGAAGCGTCCCTACGCTCCCGGTGAGCACGGCCGCTCGAAGCGCAAGGCCGACTCCGACTACGCGGTCCGCCTGCGTGAGAAGCAGCGTCTGCGCGCCCAGTACGGCATCCGCGAGAAGCAGCTCCGCATCGCCTTCCAGGAGGCGCGCCGCACCCAGGGCCTGACCGGTGAGAACCTGGTCGAGCTCCTCGAGATGCGCCTCGACGCCCTCGTCCTGCGCTCGGGCTTCGCCCGCACCACCGCGCAGGCCCGCCAGTTCGTCACCCACCGCCACATCATGGTGGACGGCAAGACGGTCGACCGCCCCTCCTTCCGCGTGAAGCCGGGCCAGGTCATCCACGTCAAGACCCGCTCCGAGGGCACCGAGCCCTTCCAGGTCGCCGCCGCCGGTGGACACGTCGACGTCCTCCCCAAGACCCCGGGCTACCTCGAGGTCGAGATCGACAAGCTGCAGGCGACGCTCCTGCGCCGCCCGAAGCGCGCCGAGGTCCCCGTGACCTGCGAAGTGCAGCTCGTCGTCGAGTACTACGCGGCCCGCTGAGTCCAGCCCCGCAGAGAAAGGCCCCGGTGTCCGCACCGGGGCCTTTACCGTTCCCGGGGTCGCGATCCGGAGTGCCCGCCGCGCTCCGAGAGTCCCGCGCTGCGCCCGATCCGGCCGTCGCGCCCGAGCCGAGCGCCCGTCCCCGCGTCCGACCCTCTCGCGGCCCGTCGGTAGGCTGGAGTGCCGCGCTGGGCGGCATCGAACGGAGGTCACCGTGACCGGTGGAGACATCGCAGGGCTCATCGCCGCGGGGGTGTTCGCGATCCTGGTGGCGATCACCGCCGTCCCGCTCTGGAAGCTCGGGCGCGTCTTCGACAGCACGAGCGAGGCCATCAAGCAGGCCAGCGACGGCCTGACGCCGATCCTCGACGAGTCGGCTTCCACCCTCCGCGAGGCCAACCACCAGCTCGCGCGGGTGGACACGATCACCAAGGACGTCGCCGAGGTCACCGGCAACGTCAACGCGCTCGTCGCTCTCACAGCCGCGACCGTCGGCGGTCCGCTCATCAAGCTCGCCGGCTTCACCGCCGGAGTCCGCGCCGTGCTCGTCGCCGGACGCACGGCCGACAAGGCCGGAGCCGCGGTCGGCCGCTCCGCCGCGAAGCGCACGAAGCGGCCGCGCTCGAAGTAGCGCCGCGCCCGCGCCCTAGAATCGAACGGGTCGTCGCGCCGTCGCGCCCGCTCCGCCGCTGTGGAAGGACACCCCGTGAAGAACATCCTCCTGATCGTCATCGGGATCGGCCTCGGATTCGCGGTCGCCCACCAGGTCTCGCGCACCGAGGCGGGCTCCCGGCTCTTCGCCGACATCAACCGCACCGCGAAGGAGCTCGGCGAGGCCGTCTCCGAGGGCTACCACCAGCGCGAGGCCGAACTGAAGGCCGCCATCGGCGAGGGCTGACGCCCCGCCGCCCGACATCCGCGTCGTCACCGACCGAACCGTAACGGAACCCATGCAGACCGCAGACATCCGCAACCGCTGGCTCGACTTCTTCGGGAGCCGCGGCCACACCGTGGTCCCCTCCGCCTCCCTCGTGAGCGAGGACCCGAGCCTCCTCTTCACCGTCGCCGGCATGGTGCCGTTCGTGCCATACCTCACCGGAGTGGTCCCCGCGCCGTACCCGCGTGCCACCAGCGTGCAGAAGTGCATCCGCACCAACGACATCGAGGAGGTCGGCAAGACGCCTCGTCACGGCACCTTCTTCCAGATGAACGGCAACTTCTCCTTCGGCGACTACTTCAAGGAGGGGGCGATCGGCTACGCCTGGGAGCTGCTCACCGGCGCCGAGAGCGACGGGGGACTGGGCTTCGACGAGAAGGACCTCTGGGTCACCGTCTACAAGGACGACGACGAGGCGATCGCGCTCTGGAAGACGATCGCGGGACTGCCGGACGAGCGCATCCAGCGCCTGGACAAGGACACCAACTACTGGTCGACCGGCCAACCCGGCCCCGCCGGCCCCTGCTCCGAGATCTTCTTCGACCGCGGCCCCGCCTACGGGATCGACGGCGGCCCGGCGACGGACGACGACCGCTACGTGGAGATCTGGAACCTCGTCTTCATGCAGTACCTCCGCGGCGAGGGCACGAGCAAGGTCGACTTCGACATCCTCGGCGAGCTGCCGCGCAAGAACATCGACACCGGCATGGGCCTCGAGCGCGTCGCCTTCCTCAAGCAGGGCGTCGAGAACATGTACGAGATCGACCAGGTCCGTCCGGTCCTCGATCGCGCCGCCGAGCTCTCGGGCCGCCGCTACGGAGCCGTCCACGAGGACGACGTCCGCATGCGCGTCATCGCCGACCACGTGCGCTCCTCGCTGATGCTGCTGTCGGACGGCGTGACGCCGTCGAACGAGGGGCGCGGCTACATCCTCCGCCGCCTGATGCGCCGCACGGTGCGCGCCATGCGCCTGCTCGGAGTGGACACCGCGACGTTCCCCGAGCTCTTCGCCGCCTCGCGCGACGCGATGGCGTCGGCCTACCCCGAGGTGTCCACGGAGTTCGAGCGCCTCTCGACCAGCGCCTACGGCGAGGAGGAGGCGTTCCTGCGCACCCTCGCAGCCGGCACCGAGATCCTCGACCTCGCGGTCCTGAAGACGAAGAAGGCCGAGTCGCCGACGCTGCCGGGCGACACCGCGTTCCTCCTGCACGACACCTTCGGGTTCCCGATCGACCTCACCCTCGAGATCGCCGAGGAGTCGGGTCTGACGGTCGACCGCGAGGCGTTCGATTCCCTCATGACCGCGCAGCGCACGCGTGCGAAGGCCGACGCGAAGTCGAAGAAGTCGGCGCTGGCCGATCTCTCGGTCTACGCCGACTTCCGCGCCCACGGCGAGACGCTGTTCACCGGCTACGACGTGCTCGACACCGAGACGCGCATCCTCGGCCTCATCGTCGGCGGGCACTCCGTCACGAAGGCGGTCGCGGGCGACATCGCCGAGGTGATCCTCGAGGCGACCAGCCTCTACGCGGAGTCGGGCGGCCAGGAGGCCGACGCCGGCCGCATCGTCGGCTCCGGCTTCGATCTCGAGGTCCTCGACGTGCAGAAGCCCGTCAAGGGGCTCATCAGCCACAAGGTCCAGGTCGCCAGCGGCGAGGTCGGAGTGGGCGACGCCGCCACCTCCGTCGTCGACCGCGACTGGCGCCGGGGCGCCACGCAGGCGCACTCGGGCACGCACCTCATCCACGCCGCGCTGCGCCAGGTGCTCGGTCCGCAGGCGCACCAGTCCGGCTCCTACAACAAGGCGGGCTACCTGCGCCTGGACTTCTCGTGGAACCAGGCCCTCTCGCTCGAGACCCGCAGCGAGATCGAGGAGATCGCCAACACGGCGATCCGTGACAACCTCGAGGTCGTCACGCGCGAGCTCCCGATCGACGAGGCGAAGGCGCTCGGCGCGATGGCCCTCTTCGGCGAGAAGTACGGCGACGTCGTCCGCGTGGTCGACATCGGCGGGCCCTGGTCGCGCGAGCTCTGCGCGGGCACCCACGTCGGGCGCTCGTCCGAGGTCGGCGTGATCAGCCTGGTCAGCGAGTCCTCGGTCGGATCGACCAACCGCCGCGTCGAGTCGCTCGTGGGCCGCGAGGCCTTCCAGGAGCTCGCCGCCGAGCGCGCCCTCGTCAGCACGATCTCGTCCTCGCTGAAGACCCCGCGCGAGCAGCTCCCCGAGCGGATCGGCGAGCTCGTCGCGAGCCTCAAGGCCGCCGAGAAGCGGATCGCCGCGTTCGAGGCCAAGGCCCTCGCCGACCGGGTGCCCGCCCTCGCCGCGACCCGTCGCACGGTGGGCGGCACGACCGTCGTCGCCGAGAGCATCGGCACCGCGGGATCGACCGACGAGCTGCGCTCCCTCGTGACCTCCGTCCGCGAGCGGCTCGGCCAGGAGCCGGCCGTCGTCGCGCTCGCCGCCGACGTCTCGGGCAAGCCCGCGGTGATCGTCGCCACCAACCAGGCCGCCCGCGACCAGGGCCGCCGCGCGGGTGCGCTCGCCAAGCGCGCCGCCGGGATCCTCGGTGGCGGCGGAGGCGGCAAGGACGACCTCGCCCAGGGCGGCGGCTCCGACGTCTCCGCCATCGGCGCGGCGCTCGAGGCCGTGGTGCAGGAAGCGACCAGCTGAATGAGCCGGTTCGGCGTCCGGCTCGGCATCGATGTGGGCCGTGCCCGCATCGGGGTCGCCCGCTGCGACGCCGACGGCCTGCTCGCGGTGCCCGTCGAGACGGTCGCGAGGGCGGGCACTGACGGCGGATCCTCGGACGTCTCCCGGATCGCGCACCTCGCCGCCGAGTACGATGCCCAGGCGATCATCGTCGGACTGCCGTTGTCGCTGTCGGGGGCCGAGACGGCCTCGACGGAGGACGCGCGCGGATTCGCTCGACTGCTCGCCGAGGCGGTGCCCACCGCTCCGGTGCGGCTCGTCGACGAGCGGCTGTCGACGGTCACCGCTCAGAGCGCCCTGCACCGCTCCGGACGCACCACCCGCGGCTCCCGAGCCGTGATCGACCAGGTCGCCGCCGTGGTGATCCTGCAGCACGCCATCGATTCCGAGCGCTCGGCCGGCACCCCGGCCGGGGTCCTGCTCGAACCGAACGAAGGACCTCCTCGTGACCGACGTCCCCCCGAGCCGCCGCGACGCCCGCGCCGCCGAGCAGGCGCAGCCGACTCCGCCCGACCCGACTCCGGAGCAGCAGCCCGCGCCGACTGAGGCGCACGATCCTCTGGGCCGCCTCTTCACCGGGCCCGACGTGCCCGAGCCCCGCGGCCGCGACGACGCGGCCGCGTTCGACCCGGACGCGCGCCCGAAGCGTCGCCGCGCGGCTCGCGCGACGGGTGGCGCGAAGAAGCGCCGCAGCCGCCGCGGGCTCATCGGCGGGCTTCTGGCCTTCGGCGTCTTCGCCGCGCTCGTCGCCATCGCGGTGACGATCTTCCTCGAGCCCGTGCGCGGCCTGTTCGCCGAGCCCGAGCCGACCGACTTCACCGGCACCGGCTCGAGCGAGGTGCTGTTCACGATCCACCAGGGCGACGGCGGCAGCGACATCGCCAACAACCTCGTCTCGGACGGGGTCATCAAGTCGTACGACCCCTTCTACGACCTGCTCCTCGCCCAGAGCCCGGAGCCCGTCTTCCAGCCCGGCGCCTACTCGCTCAAGGCCGAGATGAGCGCCAAGGCCGCACTGTCGGCGCTGCTCGACTCCGAGTCGACGCGCCTCGCGAACACCTTCGTCATCCCCGAGGGGACGGCGCTCAAGGAGGCGCTGCCGCTCATCGCGGACGGTACCGGGGTCGCGCTGACGGATCTCGAGGCGGCCGCCGCCGACTGGGGCTCGTTCGGGCTCCCGGCCGGGGCGACGAGCCTCGAGGGGTTCCTGTTCCCCGCGACGTACGACATCGACCCGTCGACGCCGGCGCACGACATCCTGAAGACGCTGGTCGACCGGATGTACCAGTCGCTCGACCAGGCCGGTGTGCCGGTGGACGACCGCTACCGCGTCGTGGTGTTCGCGTCCCTCGTGCAGCGCGAGGCCCGCGTCGCCGAGGACTTCCCGAAGGTCGCGCGCGTGTTCCAGAACCGCCTCGACCAGGGGTGGCGCCTGCAGTCGGACGCGACCGTGGCGTACGGCACCGGCGCGACCGACCGCGTCTCGACCACGGACGCCGAGCGGAACGACGCCGGCAACGTCTACAACACCTACCAGCGCGACGGTCTGCCGCCCGCGCCGATCTCGAACCCGGGGGACGTGGCGATCGACGCGGTCATGCACCCCGCGGACGGCACCTGGATGTACTTCGTCACGGTGAACCTCGAGACGGGCGAGACGGTCTACTCCACCACCGACGCCGAGCACAACGCGGCCGTCGACCAGTGGCAGGCCTGGATGCGGGACCACCCGGAGTACCAGTGACGGCCGCCGGGTACCGCCTCGCGGTCCTCGGCGCGCCGATCGCGCACTCGAAGTCGCCCGCGCTGCACGCGGCCGCCTACCGGGTGCTCGGGCTCGACTGGAGCTACCGCGCCGTCGAGACGACGGAGGCGACCCTCTCCGAGGTCGTGTCCGGTGAGCCCTGGCACGGCCTGTCGCTGACCATGCCGCTCAAGCACGCGGTGCGCCCGCTGTTGGCGGAGGAGGACGCGGTCGCCCGGGCCACCGGCGCGGTCAACACCGTGCTGGTCGACCGCTCCGGCCCGGCACCCCGCCTCCGCGGGTTCAACACCGACGTCGCGGGCATCGTGCGCGCCCTCGCCGAGGCGGGCGTCGTCTCGGCGGAGCGCGTCCAGGTGCTCGGCGGGGGAGCGACCGCCGCCTCCGCCCTGGCCGCCGCCGCCGAGCTGGGCGCGGCGCGGGTCGACCTCGTCCTGCGGACGGCGTCGAGGGCCGTCGAGCTCGCTCCGCTCGCGGAGTCGCTCGGCGTCCTGCTCTCGGTCCGCTCCTTCGCCGACTGGTCCACCGGAGCGCCGCTGGTGATCTCGACGCTCCCCGGCGGAGCGGCGGACGGCCTCGACGTGCCCGACGCGGCGGTCGCGGGCTCGACCCTGTTCGACGTGGCGTACTCCCCGTGGCCGAGCGCTCTCGCCCGGCGCTGGGAGCAGGGCGGCTCCCCGGTCGTCTCCGGGCTCGGGATGCTGCTCCACCAGGCACTCGTGCAGGTGCGGATCTTCGTCGGCGGCGACCCGGCCCTGCCTCTCGATCGCGAGGACGAGGTGCTCGCGGCGATGCGCCGAGCCGTCTCGGCGGGTCCGGCGCACTGACCTCGTGTGCCAGAATCGGAGGATGCTCCGTTGGCTCACGGCCGGGGAATCCCACGGTCCCGAACTCGTCGCCGTCCTCGAAGGACTGCCGGCGGGCGTCCCCGTCTCCCTCGACGACATCCGCGCCGATCTGGCGCGCCGGAAGCTCGGCTACGGCCGCGGAGCCCGGATGAACTTCGAGCAGGACGAGCTGACGATCTCCTCCGGCGTCCGGCACGGAGCGACGATGGGCAGCCCCATCGCCCTGCGCATCGGCAACACGGAGTGGCCGCGCTGGGTCGACGTCATGTCGGCGGAGCCCCGCGACCCCGAGAGCCTGCCCAAGGGCCGCGGCGCCGCGCTCACCCGGCCCCGCCCGGGCCACGCCGACCTCGTCGGGATGCAGAAGTACGGCTTCCCCGAGTCCCGCAACGTGCTCGAGCGCGCCTCCGCCCGCGAGACCGCGGCCCGCGTCGCCCTCGGGGCCGTCGCCCGCCGCTTCCTCGGCGAGCTCGGCGTCTCGCTCGTCAGCCACACCCTCGCCATCGGGCCTGTCCGCGTGCCCGAGGGCTCGCCGCTGCCCGGCCCGGCCGACGTCGCCGCCCTGGACGCGGATCCGCTGCGCTGCCACGACGCCGCGACCAGCGCCCTCATGGTCGCCGAGGTGGACCGCGCCCACGACGACGGCGACACGCTCGGCGGCGTGGTCGAGGTCCTCGCGTACGATCTCCCGCCCGGACTCGGCTCCTACGTGCACTGGGACCGTCGTCTCGACTCCCAGCTCGCGGCGGCCCTGATGGGGATCCAGGCGATCAAGGGCGTCGAGGTCGGCGACGGCTTCCTCACCACCACCCGCCGCGGCTCGGAGGCGCACGACGAGCTGTTCCAGTCCGCCGCCGGGATCTCCCGGTCCAGCGACCGGGCCGGCGGCACCGAGGGTGGGATGAGCACGGGGACCGTGCTGCGGGTCCGCGCCGGCATGAAGCCGATCGCGACCGTGCCGCACGCGCTGCGCACCGTCGACGTCGCCACCGGCGAGGCGGCCGGCGCCCACCACCAGCGCTCCGACGTCTGCGCGGTGCCGGCGTCCGGTGTCGTCGCGGAGGCGATGGTCGCCCTGGTGCTCGCGAACGCCGTGCTCGAGAAGTTCGGCGGCGACAGCGTCACCGAGACCCGCCGCAACCTGCAGGGCTACCTCGCCGCCATCCCCGACGAGCTCCGCACGGCCGCCGCGAGCGACCCGGCTCTCGGGCTCGACTGATGGCCGCGTCCTCGGCGGCCCGCTGATGGCGGGTCACGATACCGGCGCGGCCCGCGCCCGCCTCGTCCTGATCGGCCCGATGGGGGCCGGCAAGACGACGATCGGCAAGCGGGTCGCGAAGGCGCTGAGCGCCGGGTTCGTCGACTCCGACGCGGAGTTCGTGCGCACCCACGGCCCGATCGCCCCCTACTTCGACGCCCACGGCGAGCCGGCCTTCCGCCGGGAGGAGCGCCGTGTCGTCGAGCGCGCCGTCCGCCGCGACGTGGTGCTGAGCCTCGGCGGGGGAGCGGTGCTCGATCCCGCGACGCGCGCCGACCTCGCGGACGTGCCCGTCGTGCTCCTCACCACCACGGCCGAGGCCGTCCGCGACCGGCTCGGCTCCGGCTCCCGCCCGCTGGTGCGCGGCGGGGTCGGCGACTGGGTCCGCATCTTCGACGAGCGGCGCCCGGTCTACGAGTCCCTCGCGGACACCGTGGTCGACACCTCCCGGCGGCCGATCACCCTGATCGCCGCCGAGATCGCGGAGTGGGTGCGCGCGCAGCGCCCCTCCGCCACCCCTGCACCATCGGACCCGGCGGCCACGAGCCGCCCGAGCGGAAGACAGTCATGAACGACGGCACCACCGCCATCCCCGTCGCCGGAGAGAACGGCTACGACATCCACGTCGGGCGCGGACTCCTCGACGGCCTCGCCGACGCGATCGGCCCCCGGGCCGCGAAGGTGCTCATCGTGCACCCGCCGACCCTCGCGGTCCTCGCCGCCGAGATCCGCGAGAGCCTGCTCGAGCGCTACGAGGTGCTGCTCGCCGAGGTGCCGGACGCCGAGGCCGCGAAGCGCGTGGAGGTGGCGGCCTTCTGCTGGCAGGTGATGGGGCAGTCGGACTTCACCCGCACGGATGCGGTCGTCGGCTTCGGCGGCGGCGCGATCACCGACCTGGCCGGCTTCGTCGCCGCCACCTGGCTCCGCGGGGTCGACCTGGTGCAGGTGCCGACCACCGTGCTCGGGATGGTCGACGCGGCCGTCGGCGGGAAGACCGGCATCAACACGGCCGAGGGCAAGAACCTCGTCGGCGCCTTCCACGCGCCACGGGCGGTCGTCGCCGACCTCGACGTGCTGACCAGCCTCCCGCGCAACGAGATCCTCGCCGGCTTCGGCGAGATCGTGAAGTACGGGATGATCGCCGAGCCGCGCATCCTCGACATCATCGAGTCCGACATCGACCTGGCCACCGACCCGACGTCGGAGGAGTTCCGCAGCCTGGTCGAGCTGTCGATCGGGATCAAGGCGCGGGTCGTCGGCGAGGACTTCACCGAGAAGGGCCTGCGCGAGATCCTGAACTACGGGCACACCCTCGGGCACGCGGTCGAGCACGCCGAGCGCTACCAGTGGCGCCACGGCGCGGCCGTCTCCGTCGGGATGATGTTCGCGGCCGAGCTCTCGCGCCTGACCGGATCGCTCAGCGACGCGGTCGTGGACCGCCAGCGCCGGGTCCTCGAGTCGCTGACCCTGCCGACGAGCTACCCGCTCGGACGATGGGAGACGCTCCTCGCCGCGATGCAGCGCGACAAGAAGACCCGCGCGGGGATGCTCCGCTTCGTGGTCCTCGACGACATCGCCCGCCCGAGCATCCTGCAGGGGCCGGAGACGTCGCTGCTGTTCGCGGCGTACCAGGAGATCGGATCGTAGGTCCGACTCGGCTGAGCCCGGGCGGCGCCGTCAGCCTCCGCCCAGGGCGGCCCTCCGCGCCTGGGCGTACTCGGCCTCGGTGATCGTGCCCGCCGCTCGCAGCGCCTCCAGCTCGGCGAGCCGGTCCGCCAGCGGGCGGGCGGAGCCGGGACCCTCGCGCGCGAAGCGGGCCGCGACGTCGGTCCGCAGGGTCAGCGGGTCCACTCCGAGCGAGCGCGCCCGGCGCACGTTCACGACGATCAGCACCACGACGAGCACGATCACGACGGCGATGACGATCGGCGCCGCGGTGAACGCGATCGAGTACCAGGGCGGCACGACGGTGTCGGCGGGAACGGCGTCCATGCGCTCCTCCTCGGGGTCGGTCCTCCACCGTCTCGCGCTCCGGCGGACCGGTGGGGCGATTCGCACGCGGCGTCCAGACTCCTCTGCCGACGGGGCCGCGTCGACTACACTCGACGGGTCAGCCGGACCGGCCGATATCGCCGCGCCCGCGTACCGGGCTCGCCGGCGCAGACTTCCACCGAAACGGATCCCCCTTCGCATGGCCTCTACCACCGACATCAAGAACGGCACCGTCCTCAGCATCGACGGCCAGCTCTGGAACGTCATCGACTTCCAGCACGTCAAGCCGGGCAAGGGCGGCGCCTTCGTCCGCACCAAGATGAAGAACGTCCTCACGGGCAAGGTCGTCGACAAGACCTTCAACGCGGGCGCCAAGATCGACACGGCCAACGTCGACCGCCGCGACTTCCAGTACCTCTACCGCGACGGCGCGGACTTCGTGTTCATGGACACCAGCGACTACGACCAGATCACCGTCCCCGAGGCGGTCGTCGGCGACGCGGCGAACTTCATGCTCGAGAACCAGAACGTGACCCTCGCCCTGCACGACGGCGACCCGCTCTATATCGACCTCCCCGCCTCGGTCGTCCTCGAGATCACCTACACGGAGCCGGGCCTCCAGGGCGACCGCTCGACCGGCGGCACCAAGCCCGCGACGGTCGAGACCGGCTACCAGATCCAGGTCCCGCTCTTCCTCGAGCAGGGCACGAAGGTCAAGGTCGACACCCGCACGGGCGACTACCTCGGCCGCGTCAGCTGAGCCGGGCCTCCCGTGAGTGCTCGCACGAAGGCGCGCAAGCGCGCCCTCGACATCCTCTACAACGCCGACGTCCGGCAGATCAGCTTCGCCCAGTCGCTGCGCGCCGAGGCCGAGCGGGCGGCGAACGAGCCGGCCCGTGAGGCCTCGTGGCTCTACGCCCGTGAGATCGTCGACGGGGTCATCGACCACGCCGACGAGATCGACGAGCTGATCGCCCGGCTCGCCCAGGGCTGGACCCTCTCGCGCATGCCCTTGGTCGACCGCGCGATCCTCCGGATCGGGGTGTGGGAGATCCTGCACAACGACGCGGTGCCCGACGGCGTCGCCATCTCGGAGGCCGTCGAGGCCGCCACGTCGCTGTCGACCGACGACTCGGCGGGCTTCATCAACGGGCTCCTCGCCTCCGTCGCGGAGTCCCGCACGACGGCCTGACCCGCCCCGGAGACCTGCTCGGCCCGCCGGATCCCCGTGATCGGGCGGGCCGAGGTCGTTCCCGGGGAGGCCGTCCGGCGGGCCGCGCGACGGCCCCTATACTCGACACGGCTTTTCCTTTAACAGCCGTCCTGTGAGGCGGGGAAGGAGGTCGGTGTGACGGCACGAATCGTGCTCAACGGCGCTGACATCACGCGAGCGCTCACGCGCATCGCCCACGAGATCCTCGAGTCGAACCGCGGCCCCGAGTCGCTGGTCGTCCTCGGCATCCCGACGCGCGGCGTCGCCCTCGCGAGGCGCATCGCCGAGACGATCGCGCGGATCGAGCCGGACGGTCCCCCCGTCTTCGCCGGCTCCCTCGACGTGACCATGTACCGCGACGACCTCTCCCGGCACCCGGTCCGCACCCCCGCGCGCACCGCCGTCCCCGCGAGCATCGACGGCCGGACCGTGGTCCTCGTCGATGACGTCCTCTTCTCGGGCCGCACCATCCGCGCCGCCCTGGACGCCCTCAGCGACATCGGCCGTCCGCGGGCCGTGCGGCTGGCCGCGCTGGTCGATCGCGGGCACCGCGAGCTCCCGATCCGGGCGGACTTCGTCGGCAAGAACCTGCCGAGCAGCCTGAGCGAGCGGATCAACGTCCGGCTCGTCGAGACGGACGGTGAGGACCTGGTCGCGATCGAGTCGCAGGCCACCGGCGAGGAGACGGCTCCGTGAAGCACCTGCTCTCGACCCGGGACCTCGACCGCGCGAGCGCGATCGCACTCCTCGACATCGCCGAGGACATGGCGGACGTGCAGAACCGCGAGGTCAAGAAGCTGCCGACCCTGCGCGGGAAGACCGTGGTCAATCTCTTCTTCGAGGACTCCACCCGCACGCGGATCTCGTTCGAGGCGGCGGCGAAGCGGCTCTCGGCCGACGTCATCAACTTCAGCGCGAAGGGCTCCAGCGTCTCCAAGGGCGAGAGCCTGAAGGACACCGCGCAGACGCTCGCCGCGATGGGCGCCGACGGCGTGGTCATCCGCCACAGCGCCTCCGGAGCCCCCGCGGTTCTGGCGGCGAGCGGCTGGATCGACGCATCGATCCTCAACGCCGGTGACGGGACCCACGAGCACCCGACCCAGGCGCTCCTGGACGCGTTCACCATCCGCCGGCGCCTGCACGGCGCCTCCGCGTCCCGCGGCAAGAGCCTCGACGGCGTCGCGGTCACGATCGTGGGCGACGTCCTGCACTCGCGGGTGGCGCGCTCGAACGTCTGGCTGCTGACGGCGCTGGGCGCCGAGGTGACCCTGGTCGCACCGCCGACCCTCGTGCCGGTCGACACGCGCGACTGGCCCGCGACCATCCGCTTCGATCTGGACGAGGCGATCGACACCGGGCTCCCCGACGTCGTGATGCTCCTGCGCATCCAGCTCGAGCGGATGTCGAGCGGGTTCTTCCCCAACGGCCGGGAGTACGCGCGGATCTGGGGCCTCGACGACGAGCGGCTCGCCCGGCTGGGTCCCGATACCATCGTCATGCACCCCGGACCCATGAACAGGGGCGTCGAGATCTCCTCGGCGGCCGCCGATTCGAGCCGCTCCACGGTGCTCGAACAGGTCACGAACGGAGTGTCCGTCCGGATGGCCGCGCTCTACCTGCTGCTGTCCGGCGAACGGGAGGTCCACTGATGAGCACTGCCCAGCCGCTTCAGAGCACGGCGCCGGAGCGGATCCTGATCTCGGGAGCGACGCTCGCCGACGAGTCGACCGCCGACCTGCTGATCGACGGGGGCGTGATCGTCGAGATCGGCGCCGACCTCGACTCGCGCGGGGCCCGCGTGATCGACGCCGACGGCCTGCTGGCGCTGCCCGGCCTGGTCGACCTGCACACCCACCTGCGCGAGCCGGGGTTCGAGCAGAGCGAGACGATCCTCACCGGCACGCGAGCTGCGGCCGCCGGAGGCTTCACCGCCGTCTTCGCGATGGCGAACACCTCGCCGGTGCAGGACACCGCGGGCGTGGTCGAGCAGGTGCAGAGCCTGGGCGAGGACGCCGGCTACGCGACGGTCCGCCCGATCGGCGCGGTGACCGTGGGTCTGGCGGGGGAGTCGCTCGCCGAGCTCGGCGCGATGGCCCGCAGCCGCGCGGCCGTGCGGGTCTTCTCGGACGACGGGAAGTGCGTCTCGGACGCGCTGCTGATGCGCCGCGCTCTCGAGTACGTCAAGGCGTTCGACGGAGTCGTCGCCCAGCACGCGCAGGAGCCGCGGCTCACCGTGGGCGCGCAGATGAACGAGGGCGCCGTCTCCAGCGCCCTCGGCCTGCAGGGCTGGCCCGCCGTGGCCGAGGAGGCGATCATCGCCCGCGACGTGCTCCTCGCCGAGCACGTGGGCTCCCGCCTGCACGTCTGCCACGTCTCGACCGCGGGCTCGGTCGACGTCATCCGCTGGGCGAAGGCCCGGGGGATCGACGTGACCGCCGAGGTCACCCCCCACCACCTGCTCCTCACCGAGCAGGCCGTCGCCGGCCAGGACGGGCCGAGCTACGACGCCCGCTTCAAGGTGAACCCGCCGCTGCGCCGCGACGAGGACGTGCTCGCCCTCCGCGAGGCCCTCGCCGACGGCACCATCGACATCGTCGCCACCGACCACGCGCCGCACCCGGTCGAGGCGAAGGACTGCGAGTGGGACGCCGCGGCGTTCGGCATGGTCGGCCTCGAGAGCGCGCTGAGCGTGGTGCACGCCGCCGTCGTCGAGGACGGGCGGATGAGCTGGTCCGACGTCGCGCGCGTGCTCTCCTCCGCCCCCGCCCGCATCGGCCGGCTCGACGGCTACGACCGCGGCCTCGCCGTCGGGGCCGCCGCGAACGTCGTGCTCTACGACCCGGAGGCGCGACGCCGCTTCTCCGTCGAGGACCTGCGCGGCCGCAGCGGCAACTCCCCGTACCTCGGTCGCGAGCTGCCGGGCCGCGTCGTCGCCACCCTCCACCGGGGCTTCCCGACCGTGCTGGACGGCGAGCTCGTCGACGCGGCGGTCGTCGCCGCCTCCGCGAAGGCCTCCCGTGGATAGGGCCGCGATCACGATCGTCATCGCCGCGGTCGTCGTCCTCGTCTTCGTCGGCATGCTGCTCTCCTGGCGCGCGCGGCGCCGCCGCTCGGCCGCCCTCGCGCCGGAGCCCGTGCCCGCGTCCTCGCTGGGCGCCGAGGTCGAGCGCGTCGACCTCCCGTACGTGGCCACGACCCGCTTCGAGCAGCCGCTCGAGCGCGTCGTGCTGCCGGGGCTCGGCTTCCGCGGCAACGCGGTGCTGCGCCTCCACGAGCGCGGCGTCGTGATCGCCCTCGTCGGCGAGCGCGAGACGGTGATCCCGGCCTCCCTCCTGCGCGGAGCGGGCCAGGGCAGCTACGTGATCGACCGCGTCGTCGAGGAGGGCGGCCTGCTCGTGATCTCCTGGTCGCCCCGCGGCGACGAGACCGTCGACAGCTACCTCCGCGTGGCCGAGCCCGCCCTCCGGGCGCACCTGGTCGCCGAGCCGACGCGCTCGCCGCGGGCGGGCACCGTGTACTGCTCGTCGGTCGAGAC
>NZ_PSWC01000034.1:0-28144 GCF_002931535.1 Rathayibacter sp. AY1C6
CCGGAGCGGAGTCTCGCGGAGGGGAGACGGGGGCCGGTCACCCGTAGAGTGGCCGGGTGGAAGCAGCCGACATCGCCGACGACATCACCGAGGTCCTCTACACCGAGGCCGAGATCCACGAGCGGATCCGCGCCCTGGCCCGCGCCATCGAGCGCGACTACGCGGGCGAGAACCTGCTCATCGTCGGGGTGCTGCGCGGCGCCGTGATGGTGATGGCCGATCTGGCCCGCGAGCTCAAGCTCGACATCGTCATGGACTGGATGGCCGTCTCGTCCTACGGGAGCGGCACCAAGTCGTCCGGCGTGGTGCGGATCCTGAAGGACCTCGACTCCGACATCACGAACCGCAAGGTGCTGATCGTCGAGGACATCATCGACTCCGGCCTCACGCTCTCGTGGCTGCAGGGCAACCTCCGCAGCCGCGGCGCCGAGTCCGTCGAGATCTGCGCGCTGTTCCGCAAGCCCGCGGCCGCCAAGGTCGAGGTCGACGTGGCCTATGTCGGCTTCGACATCCCGAACGAGTTCGTGATCGGCTACGGGCTCGACTACGCCGAGCGCTACCGCAACCTGCGCGATGTCGCCGTCCTCGCCCCGCACGTCTACGAGTAGCGCCGCGGACACCGCGCAGGAGAGCCTCGAGCGGCTCTTCGCGGTGCCGTTGCTGGGCTACCACATGAGCTACCCGACCTCTCTGCGGGCCGACTTCGAGTTCAACTACTGGTGGCTCGCGCACGCGATCGACGCGGCCGTCGACGCCTTCGAGCGCACGGGCGACGAGGCGCACCTGGAGCGGGCCCGGCGGATCCATCGCGCGATCCGCCTCCGCAACGGCGGGCGCCTGGTCAACGGCTACTTCGACGACATGATGTGGCTCGGCGGCGCGCTCGCCCGCCTCGGGGAGGCCTCGGGCGACCCGCGCTTCCTCGACCGGGCCGACCGCCTGTGGCGCTTCGCCGTCGCGAAGGGCTGGAACCTCCGCCACGGGGCGAGCCTCGCCTGGCGCCGCCGGCAGCTGGACTACAAGAACGCGCCCGCGAACGGCCCGTTCGCGATCCTCGGCGCGCGCCTGGAGCGGCTGCGGCCCGACGGCCGGGAGGAGCTCTCGCGCGCCGCCCTCGACTGGATGCACGTGCGCCTCCGCGACGACGACACCGGCTTCGTCGCCGACGGCATCGGCCGCGAGGGCGGCTCCGCGCGCGACGACTGGGCCTTCAGCTACAACCACGCCGTCTACATCGGCGCGGCGCTCGCCCTGCACCGCCTGCGGCCCGACCCTCGTCTGGTCGCCCACGCCTCCCGCACGGCCGAGGACCTGCTGGACCGGCTCGCCCCCGACGGCGTCTTCGTCGACCAGGGCTCGGGGGACGGCGCCCTGTTCGGCGGCATCGCCTACCGGCACCTCGTCGACCTCGCCACGACGAGCGGAGTCGCGCCCGCGGTGGCCGCCCGCCTCCGCGGCTTCGTCGCCGGCAGCGTCGCCGCGCTGCAGAGCTCGAGCGTCCGCCGCGGCGTGCTGCTGGCCGGGCCCCGCTGGGACGCGCCTCCGTCGCTGCCCGCCACGCTCTCGGCCGAGATCGGCGCCGTGCTCGCCCTGGAGGCGTCAGCGCGACTGGACCGGTCGCCGGTGCCGTCAGACTGACGGGGTGAAGGCACCCGAGAAGCGCACCGTCGCCGTCGTGATCAACCCGAGCAAGTTCGACGACGTCGGCGCCGCGGAGGACCTGGTCGCGACGATCGCGCGCCGCCACGGCTGGAACGAGCCGCTCTGGTTCGAGACCAGCCCGGGCGACTCCGGTGCCGCCGCGGCCCGCGCCGCGCTCGAGGCGGGCCCGGACCTGGTCTGCTCGATGGGAGGCGACGGCACCGTCCGCGCCGTCGCCACGGTGCTGCGCGGGACCGGCGTCCCCTACGGCCTGCTGCCCAGCGGCACCGGCAACCTCCTCGCGCGGAACCTCGGGATCCCGCTCGGCTCGCTGCCCGAGGCGGTGGAGATCGCCCTGCTCGGGCAGGACCGCGCCATCGACGTGGGCACGGCCGCGTTCGACGACGGCGAGGAGCGGGTGTTCATGGTGATGGGCGGGGTGGGCCTGGACGCCGAGATCATGGACAAGACGGACGAGGAGCTGAAGAAGCGGGTGGGCTGGGGCGCCTACTTCGCGGCGGGGGCGCCGGCGATGTTCAAGGCCGGATTCGAGGTGACCCTCACGATCGACGGCGCGGAGGAGCCTCCGCAGCGCTGCTTCATGGTGCTGGCCTGCAACTGCAGCTCGGTGGTGGCGAACATCGAGCTGGCCGCGGGCGCGGTGCTCGACGACGGAGACCTGGAGCTGGTGCTGCTGCGTCGGCGCTTCGGCCTCGCGCTGGATGTCGCGACCGGCAACCGCAACGGGCTCGCCTCCCTCCGGCAGTGGCCCGGCCGCGAGTTCTCGTTCGAGCTCGACCAGCCGGTGCTCGCCGAGCTGGACGGGGATCCGGTCGGCCGCACCCGCTCCGGGCGCTTCGGCGTGGATCCGGGCGCCCTCCTCGTGCGCCTGCCGGTGCCGACGCCGCGGAGCCCGGGACTGACTCCGCACGACTCGGTGATCGTCGACACGTCCGCCATCGCGACGCTGCTCCCGGAGCCGCCCTCCTCCTGATGCTTGCGCGCTCTTCTTTACGGTTGTAAGTTATCTGACGGACGTAAAGAAGGCGCTCCTCGCGCCGGGAAGAAGGACCCCGTGACCGATCCGCGGCTCACCCGCTCGCGCGAGCTCCTGCTCACCGCGATCACGAGTGCCCTCGACCGCCCGGGCGACGACCAGCCCTCCATCACGGAGCTCTGCGGCGCCGCGGGCGTCAGCCGCCCCACGTTCTACCAGCACTTCGGGGATGTGCCGTCACTGATCGAGGCCGCCGCGGTGGAGCGGATGCACGCGCTGTTCGGCGACGTCGCTCCCGGCACCGCCCCCGCCGACTGGGAGGGCGCGGTCCCCCGCATCGTCCGCGGGCTCCTCGAGGGCCTGCTCGTGCACGCCGACTTCTACCGCCGCGTGCTGAGCGGAGGCACGGCCCGCGCCGTGCAGGAGTCGGTCGTCGCGTTCCTCGCGCAGCGGCTCCTCGCCTTCTCGCCCCTCGCCGAGCGCGGATCGGGCGGCGGCGACCACGCACGCGTCGAGCGCTTCGCCGTCCTCCTCGCCGCCGGCACCACCTGGCTGGTCGTCGGCTGGCTCCTCGACGGCGACGCCCGCCGTCCCGCGGCCTCGGCCTCCGCCGACATCGCCGAGCTCCTCGTCACCGGAGTCGCCTCGCCGCGGCTCGCCGCCCTGCACTCCACGAAGTAGAAGGACCATGACCACCTCCCCGCTCCGCCGCGCCCTGCGCGCCGTGAACCCGCGCCTCGTCGTCGTCTTCGCCGCGATCGCGCTCATCCCGCTGATCTACGCGGGACTGCTGACCTCGGCCAACCTCGATCCCACGCACCACCTCGACACGGTGCCCGCCGCGATCGTCAACGAGGACACCGGCGCGACCGCCTCGGACGGCTCCGCGCTCGCCCTCGGCGACGATCTGACCGAGCAGCTCACCACCGACACGTCCGGCTCGGACTTCGCCTGGACGGCGACCGGTGCCGACGAGGCGTCCCGCGAGCTCGCCTCCGGCGACGTCCTCGCCGTCCTGACGGTGCCGGCCGGCTTCTCGGCCGACGTCGCCTCGGTCGGCGGCGACGACCCCGCCGCGGCCGTGCAGGCGAAGCTGTCGATCGAGACGAACGACGCGGCCAACCTGATCGTCGGCAACATCGCCTCCACCATCGGCACCACCGTGACGAAGACGCTGGAGGAGAAGGTCGGCGCGACCTACCTCGAGAACGTCTACCTCGGCTTCACCGACGTGCACTCGAGCCTCGAGCAGGCGGCCGACGGCGCCGCTCAGCTGGCGGACGGCGCCGGGACCGCCGCGTCCGGCTCCTCCGAGCTGGTCGTCGGGCTCGCGCAGCTGCAGGACGGCACCGCGCAGCTGGCGACCGGCGCCGACTCCCTCCGCTCGGGCGCGGGGAGCGCGGCCTCCGGAGCGTCCGACCTCTCGTCGGGACTCCAGCGGATCGCGAGCGGGACCGGGCAGCTGCCCGACCAGGCGGCGGCGCTCGACACGGGAGCCCGCACGGTCGCCGACGGCGCCCAGCAGCTCGACGGCGGAGCGGCGTCGCTCGCCTCGGGCGCCACCGACCTCGCCGCGGGGACGTCGACCCTGAAGGACGGCGCGGCCTCGGCGGCGTCCGGCGCCGAGGCGCTGGCCACCGGGTCCGCCTCCCTCTCCGACGGAGCGGGGAAGGCCCTCGCAGGAGCCCAGCAGCTCGCGACCGGCGCGGGAGCGCTCGCGACCGCCACTCCGCAACTCGCCACCGGGGCGACCGGCGTCGACTCCGGCCTCGCCTCCCTGCTCTCGCGGTACGACTCGCTGTCCGACGCCCAGCGCGTGGCCGAACTGACCGCCCTCGAGCAGGGTGCGGCCGCTCTCGCGGGCGGAGCCGCCTCGGCGGACGCGGGCGCGCAGACGCTCGCCTCCGGTGCGACCGCGCTCGTCGGCGACGACGGCAGCGGACTGACGGCGCTCGCCGCCGGTGCCGCCACGGTCTCGGGCGGAGCCGCCGACCTCGCGACCGGCACCGCCGCTCTGTCCACCGGGGCGACCTCCGCCGCAGACGGCGCCCAGAAGCTGCAGACCGGTGCGCAGGCCCTCGCCCAGGGAGCTGCGACCCTCGACGGCGGAGCCGCGCAGGTCGCCGGCGGAGTGGACACCCTCTCCGGCGCGGTCGGCCCGCTCACCAGCGGCATCGCCTCTGCGGCCGCCGGCGCCTCCGACCTCGCCTCCGGGACGGCCGCCCTCGCGACGGGCGCCTCGGACCTCGCGGACGGCGCCGAGACCGCCGCGACCGGCTCGGCCGACGCGGCCACCGGTTCGCAGGACCTCGCCGACGGGATCGACTCGCTCGCCTCCGGATCGCGCACCCTCGACACGAAGCTCTCGGACGGCGCGGACGACGTGCCCACCTACACCGGCGAGCAGGCTCAGGAGCTCAGCACCGTCGCGGCCGCCCCGGTCGGGATCGACGCCGAGCGGATGAACCGCGTGCCGTCCTACGGCTACGGCCTCGCCCCCTACTTCATGGCGCTCGCGCTCTGGGTCGGCGCGCTCGCCTTCTACCTGATGAGCGCCCCGCTCAGCTCCCGCCTCCTCGCCGCGCGCCGGCCCGCCTGGGTCATCGCGCTGCGCAGCTACCTGCCCGGCGCGCTGATGGCGGTCGCCCAGGGCGTCCTGGCCGCGCTCGTCATCCGCTTCGGAGTGGGCGTCGAGGCGTCGAACCTGCCCGGGCTGATCGGGATCGCCGTGCTCACGAGCCTCACCTTCGTGGCGATCAACCAGGCGCTGATCGCGCTGCTGGACGCCCCGGGCCGGTTCCTGGCGCTGCTGATGATCGTGCTGCAGCTGTCCTCGGCCGGAGGCACCTACCCGGTCGAGACCGCTCCCGCCTTCTTCCAGGCGATCCACGGAGTGCTGCCGCTGACCTGGACGGTGGAGGCGTTCCGCTCGCTGATCGCCGGCGGCAGCATCGGAGTCGCGCACGCGGTCCTGGTGCTCGTGCTCTGGCTGGTCGGGGCGCTCGCCGTGACCGTGCTGGCCGCCGCCCGCCGCGGCCGCGGCCTCGTGCCCGCCCTCCGCGACCCGGAGCCCCTCCTCCAGTCGGCCTGACGCGGGCCGGGCGGGCCCGTCCGTCCGTCCGCGCCTGCTGCCCCTCGTCGCGGCACGCCCCGCTCGAACACCTTCGCCCCCCACCGAGACCGCAGTAGTCGTCGCTGTCGAGCTCGAGTGCGACAACTCCTGCGTTCTCGCGGCGCGTCCTGCTCGGACACCTTCGCCTCCTTCCCGAGACCGTAGTAGTTGTCGCTGTCGAGCTCGAGTGCGACAACTCCTGCGTTCTCGCGGCGCGTCCTGCTCGGACACCTTCGCCTCCTTCCCGAGACCGCAGTAGTTGTCGCTGTCGAGCTCGAGTGCGACAACTCCTGCGTTCTCGCGGCGCGCCCCGCTCGGACACCTTCGCCTCCTTCCCGAGACCGCAGTAGTCGTCGCTGTCGAGCCCGAGTGCGACAACTCCTGCGCTCTCGCGGCGCGTCCCTACCGCCGAAGCGCCGATCCCCGCGACCTCCACCCACAATGCAGAGGACGCGGACCGGGAAACGCGTGTCAGCGTTTCCCGGCAGTCCGACGAGACCCGCTCTGCGGAACGCACCACCTCGCGAAGCCGACCGCGCGCGGGGATGCGGCCCGCCGCATCCCCGCCAGACGACACAGCCCGCGGCCGTTCGGCCCACGGCGAACGCGTGGGCGGCGCTCAGAGTGCGGGAGGTAGCCTGGCAGGCACAATCTCCTCGTCAGAAAGGCGCCGGGTGTCGCACCCGCAACAAGCATGAACGTGAAGCGCATCTTCCGGGGTCCCATCCTCTACGTCGTCCTGGCGATCGTCGCGGTGTGGATCGGCTCCTCGCTGATCACCATGTCCGGCTTCCGGCCGGTCACGACGCAGGAGGGTCTCGACCTCCTGAAGGACGGCAAGGTCGACTCGGCGAAGATCGTGGACGGCGAGCAGCGCGTCGATCTCACGCTCAAGCAGGCCGACGGAGACAACGGCACGCAGGTGCAGTTCTACTACGTGGCCCCTCGGGGCGCGGAGGTCGTCGACGCGGTGTCCGCGGCCGATCTCGGCAGCACCGGCTACAACGACGAGGTCCCGCAGACCAACTGGTTCCTCTCGGCTCTCGGCTTCCTGCTCCCCATCCTGCTGATCGGCGCGTTCTTCTGGCTGATGCTCTCGGGCATGCAGGGCGGCGGCAACCGCGTCATGCAGTTCGGCAAGTCGAAGGCGAAGCTCGTCTCGAAGGAGTCGCCCAAGGTCACGTTCGGCGATGTCGCCGGCGCCGACGAGGCGATCGAGGAGCTGCACGAGATCAAGGAGTTCCTCAAGGAGCCCGCGAAGTTCCAGGCCGTCGGCGCCCGCATCCCGAAGGGCGTCCTGCTCTACGGCCCTCCCGGCACCGGCAAGACCCTGCTGGCGCGCGCGGTCGCGGGCGAGGCGGGCGTCCCCTTCTACTCCATCTCCGGATCGGACTTCGTCGAGATGTTCGTCGGCGTCGGCGCGAGCCGTGTCCGCGATCTCTTCCAGCAGGCGAAGGAGAACTCGCCGGCCATCATCTTCGTCGATGAGATCGACGCCGTCGGCCGCCACCGCGGCGCCGGGATGGGCGGCGGTCACGACGAGCGCGAGCAGACCCTCAACCAGCTGCTGGTCGAGATGGACGGCTTCGACGTCAAGACGAACGTCATCCTGATCGCGGCGACGAACCGCCCCGACATCCTCGACCCCGCACTGCTGCGTCCGGGCCGCTTCGACCGCCAGATCGGCGTCGACGCCCCCGACCTGCTCGGCCGCAAGCGGATCCTCGAGGTCCACGGCCGCGGCAAGCCGCTCGCCGGCGGAGTCGACCTCGAGGTCGTCGCCCGCAAGACCCCGGGCTTCACCGGCGCCGACCTGGCCAACGTCCTCAACGAGGCCGCACTGCTCACCGCCCGCTCCAACGCGCAGCTGATCGACAACCGCGCGCTCGACGAGGCCATCGACCGCGTCATCGCGGGGCCGCAGCGCCGCACGCGGGTCATGCGCGACAAGGAGAAGCTGATCACCGCCTACCACGAGGGCGGACACGCTCTGGCGGCGGCGGCGATGCGCCACACCGACCCCGTGACCAAGGTCACGATCCTGCCGCGCGGCCGCGCCCTCGGCTACACGATGGTGCTCCCGCTGGAGGACAAGTACTCCACGACCCGCAACGAGCTCCTCGACCAGCTCACGTACGCGATGGGCGGCCGCGTCGCGGAGGAGATCGTCTTCCACGACCCCACCACCGGAGCGTCGAACGACATCGAGAAGGCGACCTCCATCGCCCGCAAGATGGTCACCGACTACGGCATGTCCGCGAACGTCGGAGCGGTCAAGCTCGGCCAGTCGTCGGGCGAGATGTTCCTCGGCCGCGACATGGGCCACCAGCGCGACTACTCCGAGCAGATCGCCGAGACGGTCGACGCCGAGACGCGCCAGCTCATCGAGCAGGCGCACGACGAGGCGTGGCAGGTCATCAACGACAACCGCGACATCCTCGACCGCCTCGCGATGGAGCTGCTCGAGAAGGAGACGCTCGACCACGACCAGCTGGCCGAGATCTTCAAGGACGTCCGCCGCATCGACGAGCGCCCGCAGTGGCTCTCGAGCGACAAGCGCCCCCTGTCCGACCTGCCGCCCATCGCGGTCCCGGTCGCCAAGGCGCCGATCGACTCGGGTGCGACCGACGGGGGAGTCTCCTCCGCTGGTGCCGACGAGGTCGCGCCGAAGCGCCCGCCGCTGATCAACCCGCGCCCCGCGACGGCGTAGCGCGCGCGTGCCCGTCGACAAGGCGCGCATCGAGGCGGCCGTCGCCGAGATCCTCGCGGCCATCGGGGACGACCCGGGCCGCGAGGGACTCCTCGACACGCCGCGGCGGTTCGCCGAGGCGTACGAGGAGTTCTTCGGCGGGTTCGACGACGACGCCGCGGCCCAGCTGACCGAGACGTTCGCGGTGGTCGAGGGCGGCCAGGAGTCGCCGCTCGACCAGACGGTGATCGTGCGCGACCTCGCCTTCCGCTCCGTCTGCGAGCACCACCTCCTGCCGTTCCTCGGCGTCGCGCACATCGCCTACCGGCCGCGCGAGCGGGTCGTCGGCCTCGGCCGGCTGCCGCGCGTGGTCGAGACGGTCGCGTCGCGACCGCAGATCCAGGAGCGGATGACCGAGCAGATCGCCGACGCGCTCGAGCAGGGCCTCGCTCCCGAGGGAGTGCTCGTCGTGGTCGACGCCGAGCACGGCTGCGTGCGGATGCGCGGGCCGCGCCAGACCGCGAGCTCGACCGTGACGGTCGCCGCCCGCGGCTCCCTCGCCGACCCGGCCGCCCGCGCCGAGATCATCGCGCTGATCGGCGCCGCGCGGGGGGAGTGACGTGGCCACCACCGTCGCCGACCTCACGCCGACCGGCCGCGCCGCGCTCCTGGGGATCCTCAACGTCACTCCGGACTCGTTCAGCGACGGCGGCCGCTGGCTGTCCGTCGACGACGCCGTCCGCCACGGCCTCGACCTGACCCGGCCCGCCGGGGACGGACCCGCCGCGTTCGGCGCGGACCTGGTCGACGTCGGCGGCGAGAGCACCCGTCCCGGTGCGGCGCGCGTCGACTCCGCCGCCGAGCAGGGCCGCGTGCTGCCCGTCGTCCGCGCCCTCGCCGCGGAGGGGGTGCGCGTCAGCATCGACACGATGAGCGCCGCCACGGCCGAGGCCGCCCTGGACGCGGGCGCCGTCGTCGTCAACGACGTCTCCGGCGGCCTCGCCGATCCGCGGATGCTCCCGCTCGTCGCCGAGCGCGGCGCCGTCTACATCGCGATGCACTGGCGCGGGCACAGCGCGGGCATGACCGCTCTCGCGTCCTACGGCGACGTGGTGGCGGACGTCCGCGGCGAGCTCGAGCGCCGCGTCGACGCCGCCCGTGAGGCCGGGATCCGGGACGACCGCCTCCTGCTCGACCCCGGCCTCGGCTTCGCGAAGGTCGGCGCGCACGACTGGGCGCTGCTGGCCGGGCTCGACGCGATCGTCTCGCTGGGTTTCCCGGTCCTGGTCGGCCATTCGCGCAAGCGGTTCCTCGCTCCGTTCGCCCCCGCCGGCGCCCCGGCCGCCGAGCGCGACGAGGTCTCCGCCATGCTGAGCCTCGTCGCCGCCGGGCACGGCGCCTGGGGCGTCCGGGTCCACGACGTCCGCTCATCCGCCCGCGCCCTGGCCCTCGCCGCCCGACTCCAGGAGGAGACCCCGTGACCGCGATCGACCCCGCCGCCCTCGCCGTGCGCGACTCCATCACCCTCACCGGGCTGCGCGTGCGCGCGCACCACGGCGTCTTCGACTTCGAGCGCGAGAACGGCCAGGACTTCGTGATCGACGCGACGGTCTGGCTCGACACCGCGCCGGCGGCCGAGGGCGACGCGCTGGCCGAGACGGTGCACTACGGCGAGCTCGCGATCGCCCTGGCCGACGCGGTGACCCGCGACCCGGTCGACCTCATCGAGACTCTGGCCGAGCGCCTCGCCCGGGTGGCCCTGGGCTTCGCCGCCGCCGACGTCGTCCGCATCACCGTCCACAAGCCGGACGCGCCGATCCCGCTGCCGTTCGAGGACGTGGCCGTGCAGATCACGAGGACCCGCTCGTGAGGCCGCGGCAGGAGCGCGTCCGCCCGGTGCGCCACGTCGTGCTCGCGCTCGGCAGCAACCTCGGCGACCGCCTGGCGCACCTCGAGGAGGCGCTGCGGGCCCTCGTCACGACGCCGGGCCTGCGCATCGAGGCGGTGTCCAAGGTCGTCGAGTCGCCCGCGTGGAAGCCCGAGGGCGTCGACGCGGACGCGCCCGGGTACCTCAACGCGGTCGTGACCGGCTCGACCGTCCTCGAGCCCGACGACCTGCTCGCGGCGACGGCGGCGATCGAATCGGCCGGCGGCCGGATCCGCGGCGAGGGCGAGGAGCGCTGGGGCGACCGGACCCTCGACATCGACGTGATCGCGGTCGGCGGCGTGCTCCGCGACGACGCGCACCTGACCCTCCCGCACCCGCGGGCCGCCGAGCGGGCGTTCGTGCTCGAGCCGTGGCTCGACGCCGAGCCGGCGGCGGTCCTTCCCGGAGCCGGACCCGTGGCCGAGCTGCGCGCACGGGCGACCGACCGCGTGACCGACCACCCGGCCGGGTTGACCTGGCCGGGGCGCGACTCCGCCCGCGGCACCACCGCCGACCCCGAGAGCAGGACCCCGTGAGGCGCACCCGCATCAGCACCCTGCTCGGACTCGGCCTCGCCGGGGCCGTCGCGGGGTTCCTCCTCGACCTCGCGATCGCCGCCGCCGGCCGCCCCGTGCTCATCCCGCCGCTGACGGTTCCGCTGACCCTGATCGTGGTCGCGGCCCTCGTGCTCGGCTTCGCCATCCCGATCCACCGCGCCACGAAGGGCACGCTGCGTCGGCCCATCGATCCGTTCCGGGCGATGCGCGTCGTGGTGCTGGCGAAGGCGTCCAGCCACGTCGGTGCTCTGCTGCTCGGAGCCTCCGGCGGCATCCTGGTGTACCTGCTGAGCCGTGCGATCCCTTCGCTAGGCTCCGTGTGGCAGGACGTCGCGACCATCGTGGGTGCGCTCGTCCTGCTGGTGGCCGGCCTGGTCGCCGAGCACCTGTGCACCATCCCGCCGAGCGACGACGACGACAGCGCCGTCGGCGAGGTGAACCACGCCTGACGCCGACGCCCGGATCGCCGCGGGCAGTGAGGACGACGCCATGCCCGCCGAGCCCGAGGACGCGTCGCCGACGACCCGCCGCGACGCGAGGGGACGCCGGCGGGACCGCCTCGACATCACGGGGGAGTGGCGCCGCGTCTCGCCCCGGTACGTCGCGGTCGAGATCGTGTCGGCCGTCGTGTCGAGCGTGATGCTGCTCGCCGTGCCCGTGGTGCTGATGCTGATCGGCCTGCCGTGGGGCTGGATCCCGCTGGCCGCCACGGCCGCCCTCGCGGTGACCCTCCTGATCGTGGCCCCGCGCCGTGCGCGCGCCTACGGCTACCTCCTGCGCCAGGACGACCTCCTCTTCCGCCGCGGCATCATGTTCCAGCGCTTCGTGTCGGTGCCGTACGGGCGGATGCAGCTCATCGACGTCAACCGCGGGCCGCTCGCCCGGGCGCTCGGCCTCGCCGACCTCCGCTTCGTCACCGCCGCCGCGGCGACCGGCGTCAGCATCCCGGGCCTGGCCGAGCAGGACGCGGAGGAGCTCCGCGACCGCCTGGTCGAGCTCGCCGAGTCGCGCCGGGCCGGCCTGTGACCGAGCTCCGCGCCGTCGAGACGGACCTCGCCGACGGGGAGTGGCACCGCCTCCATCCCGCGACCCCGGTCCTCAAGGGCGGGATCGGCCTGCTGGTCGTCCTCGGCATCGTGATCACGAACCTCCGCGAGCGCCTGGTCGAGCTGTTCCTGCCCGGGCCGGAGGGGTTCGAGAGTGGCGATCCGGTCGACGAGCTGCTGCGCCGCGGTCTCGTCGGCTGGGCGCTGCTGGCGGTCGCGGTGGGCCTGGCGGTCGCCGTCTTCGCGTTCTGGCTGTCCTGGCGGATGCACACCTTCCGCATCACGGACGAGCTCGTCGAGGTGCGCTCCGGCGTGCTCTTCCGGACCAACCGGCGGGCGCGGCTGGACCGCATCCAGGGCATCGCGGTGCAGCGTCCGCTGTTCGCGCGGCTGTTCGGAGCCGCGAAGCTCGAGGTGAGCGTGGCCGGGCAGGACGCGAACGTCCAGCTGTCGTACCTCGGGTCGCGCTTGGTTGACGCCCTGCGCCGCGACATCCTGCGGCTCGCGTCCGGGGTGCGCGAGCGGGAGGCGACGGTCGACGGTGCGGCTCCGGCGGGCGGGTTCCTGGCGCGCCGGCTGGAGGAGTTCGGCGAGCCTCAGGACGAGACGCCACCCGAGTCGGTCGTCTCGATCCCGCCGGGCCGACTCCTCGGCTCGCTCGTCTTCAGCGGCTTCACGCTGTTCCTGGCCGCCTCGGTCGTCGCCGTGGTGTTCGTCGCCGTCTACGGCTCGCCCTACGTGCTCTTCGCGATCCTGCCGGGCCTGATCGGCTCGGGCAGCTACTACGTCCGCCAGTTCGTGCGCTCGCTCCGGTACTCGATCGCCGCGACGCCCGACGGAGTGCGGGTCGGCTACGGCGTGCTCTCGACCAGCAGCGACACGATCCCGCCCGGCCGGATCCACGCCGTCGAGATCACGCAGCCGCTGCTCTGGCGCCCCTTCGGCTGGTGGCAGGTGCGGATCGACCGCGCCGGCCACGCGGCCTCCCGCGGGGCGAACGGCGAGCCGAACACCACGATCCTGCCCGTCGGCGACCTCGCCGCGGTCGAGCGCGTCCTCGCCCTCCTGCTGCCCGGACCGGCCGAGGGAGCGGAGTCGACGCCCGTCGGAGACGCACTCCGGCACCGCGACGCGGCCGGCTTCACCCGGGCGCCGCGCTCGGCGGTGTGGCTCCGCCCCTTCTCGTTCCGGAGGACCGGGTACCGGCTGACGGACGAGGTCGCGATCCTGCGCAGCGGAGCGGTCTGGCGGCGGGTCGCCGTGGTGCCCCTGGCGCGGATGCAGAGCGTCGGGGTCCAGCAGGGACCGCTCCAGCGCCTGCTCGGGCTGGCCTCGGCGCGCGTGCACACGGTGGCCGGCCCCGTCACTCCGCTCGTGCCGGTGATGAGCGCAGCCGACGGACTCGCCTTCTTCGAGAGCCTCGCGACGGCCGGAGTGCGGGCCGCCGACCGCGACGCGAGCCACCAGTGGGGGCGGCGGGCGGCCGCACCCGCCCTGCCCGACTGGCCCGCTCCGGAGGGGGAACCGCATGCCTGAGAACCGCCGCGACGGACGCCTGGGCGTCGGCGTGATCGGTGCCGGACGCGTGGGCCCGGTGCTCGGTGCCGCGCTCGCCGGGGCCGGCCACGCCGTGATCGGTATCGCCACCACCAGCGAGAGCGGCCGCGAGCGCGCCGACGCGCTGCTCCCCGGAGTCCCCGTGCTCGCGATCCCCGAGCTCGTCGAGCGCAGCGAGCTGGTGATCGTCGCCGTCCCCGGGAGCGAGATCGCCGCCCTGGTCGCGGGGCTCGCCGCGACCGGAGCGTGGCAGCCCGGCCAGCTGGTGCTGCACACGGCGCCTGAGCACGGCTACGGGGTGCTCGCTCCGGCGCTCGCCTCCGGGGTCATCCCCCTGGCAGTCCACCCGGCGATGGCCTTCAGCGGCACCAGCCTCGACCTGGCGCGCCTCTCCGAGACCTACTTCGCCGTGTCGGCACCGGGCCCGGTGCTGCCGATCGCGCAGGCGGTGGTGGTCGAGATGGGCGGGGAGCCGGTCTCCGTGGCGGAGTCGGACCGCGCCGCCTACGCGGAGGCCGTCTCGACCGCCACGACCTTCTCGACCGCGATCGTCGACCAGGCGGCGGGACTGCTGGCGGGCATCGGCGTCGAGAAGCCGGGCTTCTTCCTCTCCAGCCTCGTCCGCTCCTCCGTCGACGACGCCCTGCGCCGCGCGGCGGGCTGACGGGCGCGCCGCTCGAGACGCCGCTCCCGGGTGGGACGCCGCTCGGGAGGCGGTGCCTCGCGGAGGAGCACGGCGTCCCGGTGCCGAGGGCCCGGGCGGCCGTGGGACCGCCGGTAGCATCGTCGGGTGATCAGCACCGTCCACCGCATCGGCGACCTCCGCGAGCGGCTGCAGGAGGCGCGGCGGGCCGGTCGGCGCATCGCGCTCGTGCCGACGATGGGCGCCCTGCACGCCGGGCACCTCGCCCTCGTCGAGCGGGCTCGCGAGCTGGCCGTCGTCGTCGTCGTGTCGGTGTTCGTGAATCCGCTGCAGTTCGGCCCGTCCGAGGACCTGGACCGCTACCCGCGCGACCTCGAGGGCGACACCGCCCTGCTCGACGCGGCCGGGGCCGACCTCCTCTTCGCTCCGGGAGTCGCCGAGATGTACCCCGACGGGCCGTCCTCGACGCGGGTCGTCGCGGGCGAGGTCGGCGGCCTCTACGAGGGGCGCGCGCGGCCGGGGCACTTCGACGGGATGCTCACCGTCGTCGCCAAGCTCCTGAGCATCGCCCAGCCGGACGTCGCGGTCTTCGGGCAGAAGGACGCGCAGCAGCTGTTCCTCGTGCGCCGCATGGTCCGCGACCTCGACCTGCCCGTGGAGATCGAGGGCGTCGGCATCGTGCGGGAGGAGGACGGGCTCGCCCGCTCCAGCCGCAACCGCTACCTCGACGAGGAGCAGCGCCGCGCGGGCCTCGTGCTGCCGCGCCTCCTCGCGGCCGCCGCGGAAGCCGCGGACCGCGGTGCCGCCGCGGCGATCGAGGCCGCCGAGGCCGTCGCGCACGCCGAGCCGCTCGTTAAGCTGGACTACCTCGTCGTCGTGGATCCCGCGACGCTCCTCCCGGTCGACGCCGACCACCGCGGCCCGGCACTCGTGCTCGTCGCCGCGATCGTCGGCACCACCCGCCTCCTCGACAACGCCCCGATCCTGCTCGCCTGATCGCGGCCGTCCGCCCCGAACCGAAAGCACTGCGACCCCTCATGGCCGACACCCCCGACGTCCCCGAGACCACGACCCCCGCCGCCGAGCAGTCCGACTCCGAGCAGGCCGCCGCCGAGCGGGCCGCGCAGCAGGAGGCCTCCGAGCAGAAGGCCGTCCGCCTCGCCAAGCGCGAGCGCCTGCTCGAGCTCGCGGGCGACGACCTCGGCGCCGGCGCCTACCCCGTCGCGGTCGGAGTCACCGACACCATCGCGGCCGTCCGGGCGCGCCACGAGGGCATCGAGCCGGACGTGAAGACCGGCGAGCGCGTCGGCCTCGCGGGCCGCGTGGTGTTCCAGCGCAACACGGGCAAGCTCTGCTTCGCGACGCTGCAGGCCGGCGACGGCGAGCGGATCCAGGCCATGGTCTCGCTCGGCGACGTGGGCGAGGAGTCGCTGGCGGCGTGGAAGGAGCTCGTCGACCTGGGCGACCACCTCTTCGTCGAGGGCGAGGTCGTCTCGAGCAAGCGCGGCGAGCTGAGCGTGTGGGTGTCGGAGTGGACGATCGCCGCGAAGGCGATCCTGCCGCTGCCGAACCTGCACAACGAGCTCGGCGACGAGACCCGGATGCGCCAGCGCTACCTCGACCTGATCGTGCGCCCCCAGGCCCGCGAGACGGTCGTCACCCGCGCCCGCGTGAACGCCTCCCTCCGCGATACCTTCGCCTCGCACGAGTTCCTCGAGGTCGAGACCCCGATGCTGCAGGTGATGCACGGCGGCGCCTCCGCCCGCCCCTTCGCCACGCACTCGAACGCCTTCGACACCGAGCTGTACCTGCGCATCGCGCCCGAGCTCTACCTCAAGCGGGCGGTCGTCGGCGGCATCGACCGGGTCTTCGAGATCAACCGCAACTTCCGCAACGAGGGCGCCGACTCCACCCACTCGCCCGAGTTCGCGATGCTCGAGGCCTACCAGGCGTACGGCGACTACAACTCGATCGCCGACCTCACCCAGGAGCTGATCCAGAACGCGGCGCAGGCCGTCGCGGGCTCGCACGTGGTCACCTGGGCCGACGGCACCGAGTTCGACCTCGGCGGCCGGTGGGACCGCATCTCGATGTACGAGAGCCTGTCGCTCGCGGCCGGAATCGCGATCACGCCGGAGACGGAGCTCGCCGAGCTCGAGACCCTCGCCGCGCGCGAGGGCGTCGAGGTGCACGTCCCCACGCACGGCAAGTACGTCGAGGAGCTGTGGGAGCACTTCGTGAAGGGCGGCCTGACGCGTCCGACCTTCGTGATGGACTTCCCCGTCGACACCTCGCCGCTCGTGCGCGCGCACCGCAGCATCCCGGGCGTCGTCGAGAAGTGGGACCTCTACGTCCGCGGCTTCGAGCTGGCCACCGGCTACTCCGAGCTGGTCGACCCGGTCGTGCAGCGCGAGCGCTTCGTCGAGCAGGCCCGCCAGGCCGCCGCGGGCGACGACGAGGCGATGCGTCTGGACGAGGACTTCCTCCGCGCCCTCGAGCACGGCATGCCCCCCACCGGCGGCATGGGCATGGGCATCGACCGCCTCCTGATGGCGATCACCGGCCTCGGGATCCGCGAGACGATCCTGTTCCCGCTCGTCAAGTAGGGTCGCAGGAGCCGAGGGGGAGACATGGTCAGGGCATCGAGCATCGTCGCGGCCGTCGCGGCGGGCGTCCTCACGATCGCGCAGTTCGGAGTGGGGACCGCGGTCGCCGCGAGCGTCCTCACCTCCTCCGGCGACGTCGGCACCGCGCTGGCCGACCGGCGAGCGGCCGAGGCGTTCACGCCCGACCCCACGATCGCCGGCTTCGCGGAGCGGACCGCCATGTCCGACCGCGGCCGCGCCCTCTACTACGCGTCGAGCCCGTCGGTCGAGCCGACCGCCGGCTTCAACGACCTCTGCGGCTACGGCGCCTCCGACGACATCGTCCTCGGCTGCTACACCGGCACCAGCATCTACATCTCGGACGTCGCCAACCCCGACCTCGACGGGATCCGCGACGTCACGGCGGCCCACGAGATGCTGCACGCCGCGTGGGTGCGGCTCGACGCGGAGGAGCAGGCCGAGCTGGGCGACGAGCTCGAGGCCGCGTACGAGACCCTCCCGCAGGACGGCACGATCGCCGAGCGCCTCGAGCTGTACCGCACCGGCGGCCTCGGCGAGCGCGTCAACGAGCTGCACTCGATCCTGGGGACCGAGGTGGCCGACCTGCCGCCCGCGCTCGAGGCGCACTACGCCGAGTTCTTCGACGACCGCTCCGTCGTCGTGGGCCTGAACGCCCGCTACGAGGCGGTCTTCACCGATCTCGAGAACCGCATCGAGGACCTGGTCTCCCGGATCGAGACGATGTACGCCGACCTCACGGCGCGGGTCGACGCGAACAACGCCGAGTACGACGCGCTCAACGTCGAGATCGACGACTTCAACTCGCGCGCCGACAGCGGCGACTTCGGATCGACGGCCGAGTTCGAGACGGAGCGCGCCGATCTGCTCGCCCGCAGCCAGGCCGTCGACGCCACCCGCGCCGCCATCGACGCGGACATCGCCGTGTACGACGGCCTGCGCTCGGAGCTGGAAGGCCTCAACTCCGATGCCGCGGCGCTGAACAAGTCGGTCGAGAGCCAGTAGCGCCCAGCGCCCGCGAAGGCCGCTGGGCGCACGGGCCCCCGGGCTCACGGCTCCCGCGCCGGTGCCGCGGGTAGGATCGCCGCATGGACTGGGAGCTGTGGAACCAGGGGCTGTGGGCCCTCGTGCCGACGATCACGGTCGGAGCCATCTTCTGGTTCGTGATGCGCGCCCTCATCCGCTCGGACCGCAACGAGCGCCGAGCGTACGACCGCATCGAGGCCCGCGAGCGCGAGCGCCGCGGCCTGCCTCCCCGCGACGCCTCCTGACCACCGCCGCCGCGCGGGTGCCTTCCACGCCCGCTGAGCGGCTCCGCACGACGAACGAGGAGGCGCGGTGCCCGCACCCGACTGGGCGGTGATCCTCCCGATCGCGGCCGTCGTCGTCGAGCTCGTGGTCCGCGTGATCGCCGTCATCGTCGTGCCGCGGAACCGCCGTCCGACCACCGGCCTCGCCTGGCTGATGGCGATCTTCCTGATCCCGTACGTCGGCATCCTGCTGTTCCTCTTCATCGGGAGCTACCGGCTGCCGCGCAAGCGCCGCCGGAAGCAGCAGGAGATCAACCGGTTCATCCTGGAGTCGACCGACGGCATCGACCGCGTCGCCCGGGAGCACCCGTGGCCGCAGTGGCTGGAGTCGGTGGTCACCCTCAACCGCAACCTCGGCGCGATGCCGCTGGTCGGCGGGAACGACGCGCGCCTCCAGGGCGACTACGAGCAGACCATCCGCGCGATGGCCGCCGAGATCGACCGCGCCCGCCGGTACGTGCACTGCGAGTTCTACATCCTCGCCGCCGACTCGACCACCGCGCCCTTCTTCGACGCGCTCGACCGCGCGGTGGCGCGCGGGGTGCGCGTGCGGATCCTCCTCGACCACATCGCGTCGATCCGCGTGCCCGGCTACTACAGCGGCACCCACCGCCGGCTGCGCGCCCTCGAGCGGGCGGGCGCCTCGTGGTCGTACATGCTCCCCGTGCGGCCGTGGCGCGGGCAGTACCAGCGGCCGGACCTGCGCAACCACCGCAAGCTGCTGATCGTCGACGGCAACGCGGCCTTCATGGGCTCGCAGAACGTCGTCGACTCCAGCTACAACAAGCGCGGCAACATCCGCCGCGGCCTGCACTGGCACGACCTGATGGTGCGCCTCGAGGGGCCGGTGGTGCAGGGCATCAACGCCATCTTCATCACCGACTGGTACAGCGAGACCGACGAGCTGCTCCTCCGGGAGTCGGAGCCGATGGAGGCGCTGCAGCAGCGCGACACCATCGACTGCCAGGTGGTGCCGAGCGGCCCGGGGTTCGAGGGCGAGAACAACCTGCGCCTGTTCCTGACGCTGCTCTACTCGGCGCAGAAGTCGATCATCATCACCAGCCCGTACTTCGTGCCCGATGAGGCGATGCTCTACGCGATCACGACGGCGACCCGGCGGGGCGTGCACGTGGAGCTCTTCGTCTCCGAGATCGGCGACCAGGCCGTGGTCTACCACGCCCAGCGCTCGTACTACGAGACGCTGCTGACCGCGGGCGTGCGCATCTGGATGTACCGCAAGCCGACCATCCTGCACGCGAAGCACTTCACGATCGACGACGACGTCGCCGTGATCGGCTCGAGCAACATGGACATGCGCTCCTTCACGCTCAACCTCGAGGTCTCGCTGATGGTGCGCGGCTCGGAGTTCGTCGAGGATCTGCGCCAGGTGCAGCAGGACTACCGCGAGCACTCCCGTGAGCTGACCCTCCGCGAGTGGCGGCAGCAGCCGCTCCGCTCGACCCTGCTCGACAACCTGGCGCGGCTCACCTCGGCGCTGCAGTAGCGCGGCTCCCGTCCGCCCGCAGGCGGAGGATGCGCGGCCCCGGCTCGTCGCGCAAGGCCCTGTGCGGGCCGCCGCGCCCCGCGTAGCGTCGGAGCGTCCTCAGCACCATCCGGTTCCGCCTGCCCGGCGCCGGGTTCGAGAAGGGAACGGACATGACGGCATCCCGTACGACGCGCATCCTCATCCTCGGCGGCGGCTACGTCGGCCTGTACACGGCCTGGGGCCTCGAGAAGAGGCGGGGGGAGGCGCCGATCGACGTCACCGTCGTCGAGCCGAACCCCTACATGACCTACCAGCCGCTGCTGCCCGAGGTCGCCGGCGGGCACGTCCAGCCGCGCCACGTCACGGTGCCGCTGGTCTCCGCGCTCAAGCGCACCCGCGTGATCCGCGGCGCGATCACCGGCGTGAGCCTCGCCGAGCGCAGCGCCACCGTCGCCGCGATGGACGGCTCCACCCGCACGATCGAGTTCGACCAGGTCGTCTTCGCGCTCGGAGCCGTCACCCGAACGTTCCCCACGCCGGGCCTCGCCGAGCACGGCATCGGCTTCAAGACGGTGGAGGAGGCGGCGCACCTGCGCGACCGCGTCATCGAGAACATCGCGAAGGCGGCGCTCACCACCGATCCCGCCGAGCGCCGGCGCCTGCTCACCTTCGTCTTCGTCGGCGGCGGCTACACCGGCGTCGAGGCGCTGAGCGAGCTGCTCGACCTCAGCCGCAAGACCCTCGCCGCGCAGCCCTCCCTCTCGATGGGCGACGTCACCTGGCACCTCGTCGAGGCACTGGACCGGGTCGCCCCCGAGGTCGGTCCCGAGCTCTCGAAGTGGACGCTCGACCACCTCCGCTCGCGCGGCGTGCACGTGCACCTGAAGACGACGATGCCCTCCTGCGAGGACGGCGTCGTGGAGCTCTCCTCGGGCGAGCGCATCCCGACGGCCACGATCGTGTGGACCGCCGGCGTGAAGCCGAACCCGATCCTCGACGCGACCGACGCGCCCCGCGGGCCGAAGGGCCACGTCATGGCGGATGCGCGCCTGCGGGTCATCCGCGAGGACGGCGAGCCGGTGGGCGGCGCCTGGGCGGCCGGCGACGGCGCGCAGGTGCCGGACCTCACCAGCGAGAAGCAGCCCGCGTACTACCCGCCGAACGCGCAGAACGCGGTCCGGCAGGCCAAGCTCCTGGCGCGCAACATCATCGCCGACCTCACCGGAGGCACCGTGGAGGAGTACCGGCACGCCTCAGTCGGGACCGTCGCCGAGTACGGCATCGGCAAGGGCGCGGGCCTGATCAAGGGCGTGAAGCTGCGCGGCCTCCCCGCCTGGCTCGCGCACCGCGCCTACCACGGAGCGGCGATGCCGACCCTGGACCGCAAGTGGCGGATCATCACGGGCTGGCTCGTCGACGCCGTCACTCCGCGCGACCTCTCGCCGATGAGCGCGCTGCAGGATCCTCGCCGCGCCTTCCGCGAGACGGCCGAGGCCACCGACCGCGAGGCAGCAGCGAAGGCCGCCGCGAAGAAGGAGTCGGACGCGTCCTGACGCGCCGGTGAGAGCGCGGGAGTCGCGGTGGTCGAGCGGGATCATCGCGACTCCCGCGCTCCCGAGTCGTGGGCCCCGCCTCGGAGCGCCTCGGCCTGACGGTCTCGGCTCAGGCCCGGCGGCGCGGCTTGAGGCGCACGGTCGGCAGCACGGGCGCGGGGAGCGCGCGTCCGCCGTACCCGTCGACGGTGCCGAACGGTCCCGCGGGATCCGCCCCGGCGATCACGTCGGACTGCCAGCGCTCGCGGGCGGCCGCCACGTCGTCGTGGCTGCGGCCGACGAAGTTCCACCACATCACCAGCTCCTCGGCGAACGGCTCGCCGCCGAGCAGCACCACGCGCGCGCCCGCGTCCCCGGCGGTCAGCACCAGGTGCGAGCGGCCGGGCGCGAGGTAGGCGAGGTCCGAGCGCGGGACGTCCGCACCCTCGACCGCCACCGGGCCGGCGTCGACGAGCACGCCGTACTCCCACGACTCCTCGACCGGCAGCTCGACCCGGGCACCCGGTTCGAGGTCGATCTGCGCGGCGACCAGCGGAGTGAAGGTGCTCGCGGGCACCGACGCGCCCAGCATCCCTCCGACGAAGACGCGCACCAGCGCGCCGGGCAGCTCCACGGGAACGCCGCGGTGGTGCTCGAAGAACGGATCGACGAGCCGTGCCTCCTCGGGCAGCGCGACCCAGAGCTGCACCCCGTGCAGGACGGGCGCGCCCCCGGTCGAGACCTCCGAGTGCGAGATGCCGCGTCCGGCCGTCATCAGGTTGAGCTCGCCCGGGCGCACCACGGCGAGGCTGCCGACGCTGTCGCGGTGCTCGATCTCGCCCTCGAAGAGCCAGCTCACGGTCTGCAGGCCCGTGTGCGGGTGCGGCGGGACGTCCATCCCGGCCTCCTCGCCGAGCCGCACCGGGCCGTAGTGGTCGGCGAAGCACCACGCGCCGATCGTCGAGCGCGATCGCTGCGGGAGGGTGCGGCGCACCTCGATCGCGCGCGGACCGCCGAGCGGGACGAGCCGTGCCTCCAGGATCTCGACCGCGCCGGGCTCGCGAGGGACCGGCTCCGCGGCGACGGGGAGCTCGTCGGGATGCTCCTCCAGGTTGCTCATGCGGGAAGTGTATGCCTTCGCATGGACCGGTGGACGGGACCGCCGCCCGCACCCCTCCCGGATCGCGTGCACGCCCAGGGCGAACAGGCCTGCTCACCGGGGGGAGCGCTGGTTACAGTCGACGTATCGGAGCCCACCCCTGCGGGTTCTGTAGGGAGTGACAGCATGTTCGAGAGATTCACCGATCGCGCGCGGCGCGTCGTCGTCCTGGCCCAGGAAGAGGCCAAGATGCTCAATCACAACTACATCGGCACGGAGCACATCCTGCTCGGCCTGATCCACGAGGGCGAGGGAGTGGCCGCCAAGGCGCTCGAGTCCCTCGGGATCTCGCTCGACGCTGTGCGCGAGCAGGTGCAGGACATCATCGGCCAGGGGCAGCAGCAGCCGACCGGCCACATCCCCTTCACGCCTCGGGCGAAGAAGGTCCTCGAGCTGTCCCTGCGCGAAGCGCTGCAGCTCGGCCACAACTACATCGGGACCGAGCACATCCTGCTCGGCCTCATCCGCGAGGGCGAGGGCGTCGCCGCTCAGGTGCTGGTCAAGCTCGGTGCCGACCTGAACCGCGTGCGCCAGCAGGTCATCCAGCTGCTCTCCGGCTACCAGGGCAAGGAGCAGGTCGCCGTGGGCGGTGAGCAGCAGCAGCCTCAGGGGGGATCGCAGATCCTCGACCAGTTCGGACGCAACCTCACCCAGGCGGCACGCGACAACAAGCTCGACCCGGTCATCGGGCGCGAGAAGGAGATCGAGCGGGTCATGCAGATCCTCTCCCGCCGCTCCAAGAACAACCCCGTCCTGATCGGCGAGCCCGGCGTCGGCAAGACCGCCGTCGTCGAGGGCCTCGCCCAGGCGATCGTGCGCGGCGACGTGCCCGAGACGCTGAAGGACAAGCAGCTCTACACGCTCGACCTCGGCTCGCTCATCGCCGGATCCCGCTACCGCGGTGACTTCGAGGAGCGCCTGAAGAAGGTCACGAAGGAGATCCGCACCCGCGGCGACATCATCACCTTCATCGACGAGATCCACACCCTCGTCGGCGCAGGGGCCGCTGAGGGCGCTATCGACGCCGCCTCGATCCTCAAGCCGCTGCTCGCCCGCGGCGAGCTGCAGACCATCGGCGCGACCACGCTCGACGAGTACCGCAAGCACTTCGAGAAGGACGCCGCTCTCGAGCGCCGCTTCCAGCCGATCCAGGTCGCGGAGCCGTCGCTGCCCCACACGATCAACATCCTCAAGGGGCTGCGCGACCGCTACGAGGCGCACCACAAGGTGTCCATCACCGACGGCGCGATCGTCTCGGCGGCCAATCTGGCCGACCGCTACATCAGCGACCGCTTCCTCCCCGACAAGGCGATCGACCTGATCGACGAGGCCGGCGCACGCCTGCGCCTCTCGATCCTCTCGGCGCCGCCGGAGCTGCGCGACTTCGACGACCGCATCGCCGTGGTCCGCTCCGCCAAGGAGGCCGCGATCGAGGACCAGGACTTCGAGAAGGCCGCGTCGCTCCGCGACGAGGAGAAGCAGCTGCTCGGTGAGCGCCTGCGCCTCGAGAAGCAGTGGAAGTCGGGCGACGTCAAGGCCACCGGCGTGGTCGACGAGGGCCTGATCGCCGAGGTCCTCGCCCAGGCGACGGGCATCCCGGTCTTCAAGCTCACGGAGGAGGAGTCCTCGCGGCTCGTCTTCATGGAGAAGGCCCTGCACCAGCGCGTCATCGGCCAGGAGGAGGCCATCGCGGCACTCTCGCGGACGATCCGCCGCACCCGCGCGGGCCTCAAGGACCCCAAGCGCCCCTCGGGCTCGTTCATCTTCGCCGGCCCCACGGGCGTCGGGAAGACCGAGCTGGCCAAGGCGCTCGCCGAGTTCCTCTTCGACGACGAGAACGCGATGATCTCGCTCGACATGTCGGAGTACGGCGAGAAGCACACCGTCTCGCGGCTGTTCGGCGCCCCTCCCGGGTTCGTCGGCTTCGAGGAGGGCGGCCAGCTCACCGAGAAGGTGCGCCGCAAGCCGTTCAGCGTGGTCCTCTTCGACGAGATCGAGAAGGCGCACCCGGACATCTTCAACTCGCTCCTCCAGATCCTGGAGGAGGGTCGACTGACCGACGGCCAGGGCCGTGTCGTCGACTTCAAGAACACCGTCATCATCATGACCACCAACCTCGGTGCTCGTGACATCGCCGGTGGTCCCGTCGGGTTCCAGATCGAGGGCGACAACGCCACCGGCTACGACCGCATGCGCGGCAAGGTCAACGAGGAGCTCAAGAAGCACTTCAAGCCCGAGTTCCTCAACCGCGTGGACGACGTCATCGTCTTCCCGCAGCTGTCGAAGCCCGAGCTGCTCCAGATCGTCGACCTCTTCATCAAGCGCCTGGGCGACCGCCTGCTCGACCGGGACATGACGGTGGAGCTGACGCAGCCGGCCAAGGAGCGCCTGATCGAGGTCGGGTTCGACCCGGCCCTCGGTGCGCGCCCCCTGCGCCGCGCGATCCAGCGCGAGATCGAGGACCAGCTGTCCGAGCGGATCCTGCACGGCGAGCTCGGCGCCGGAGACCACATCCACGTGGACTTCGCCGACAACAGGTTCGTCTTCACCACGACCCCGCGCCTGATCTCGATCAGCGCCGGCGCGTCCACCGGAGCGGCCACGGCCGGCCCGGCGACGCCCGACCTGATGTCGTAGCAGGCTGCCGAACGACGACGTGCCCGTCCCCTCTCGCGAGGGGGCGGGCACGTCGTCGTCCGGGGGGGTGCGCGCCTGCTCGCAGGATCCCGCGCCCGGTGCGGCCTAGGCTTGTCGAATGGCCGATTGGAAGTACCCGGTGCGCCGCGCGCGCACGAGCGATGTCCCCTTCATCCAGGAGCTCAGCGAGCCGCTCGTGAACGAGCGCATCCTCCTGGGCAAGGACCGCGTGGTGCTCTACGGCGCCGTGCAGGAGTTCCGCATCGCCGAGGACGGGCACGGGACGGCGATCGGCTGCGGTGCGCTCCATGTGATGTGGGACGACATCGCGGAGGTGCGCACCCTCGCGGTCGCGCAGGACTGGCTCGGGAGGGGCGTGGGCCACCACATCCTGGAGCGCCTCGAGAACGACGCGCGCGAGCTCGGCCTGAAGCGCCTGTTCTGCCTCACCTTCGAGGTCGACTTCTTCACCCGTCACGGCTTCGAGCCGATCGGCGAGAAGGTCGTCGACCCCGAGGTCTACGCCGAGCTGCTCCGCTCTCCCGACGAGGGAGTCGCCGAGTTCCTCGACCTCGCCCGGGTGAAGCCGAACACGCTCGGCAACACCCGCATGCTGAAGACGCTCTGACCGCCACCACGTCGTAGCCTGTCCCGGTGACTCCGCCGCCTCGCCGCCTGCCCTCCCGGGTCTACCGGCGACGCCGCGCCGGAGTGCTGCTCGCGCTGGTCGTCATCGTCGCGGGCCTGGCGGTTGTGCTGTCGCTGCTCCCGCGGATGACCGGCTCCGACGCCGCGTCGAGCCCCACGCCGACCGTCGTGCTGCCGACGCTCTACCCGACCACCTCGCCCGGTGCGACGCCCGGCGCCGCACCCGCCTGCACGGCCGACTCCGTCGCCGTCACCGCGGTCACGGACGCCACGAGCTACGCGCCCGGCGAGGATCCGCAGCTCTCGCTCTCGCTGGCCAACATCTCGAGCACCGACTGCGTGATCGACGCGGGCACGAGCAAGCAGGTCTTCACGATCACGAGCGGCTCCGAGCAGATCTGGACCTCGACCGACTGCCAGACCGGCGCGGCCGATCTGCCGGTGCTCCTCCAGGCGGGCCGCTCGGTGATGGGCAGCGCGCTGACGTGGGACCGCACCCGCTCCTCCGCCGACACCTGCTCCGGCGGACGCGAGGCGGTCGAGGCGGGCGGCGCCGCCTACAACCTGTCGGTGTCGGTCGCCGGCATCCCCTCGGGCTCGCCCACGCAGTTCCTGCTCCAGTAGTCCGCCCGGGGGACGTGCCGGGCGTGCGTCGGCGCGTAGCATCGCAGGCATGTGGGGGCTGCTCGGCACGATCCTGTCCGCCTCGACCGCCCGGGCGGGGGTGGTCGCGCGGCGCGCGGCGGCCGTGGCCCTCGCGGTCCCGCTGCTGGTCGGCGGAGCGGCGGCGCAGGCCGTGGCGGCTCCGCACCCTGTCGCGGCTCCGCAGCCCGTCGCGGGTGTCGTGCGCGCGGATGTGGACGGCTTCCGGTTCTCGGAGTACTCGGCCGACTTCCGTCTCGACCGCGACGAGGAGGGCCGCTCGACGCTGACCACTGTCGAGACCTTCGTCGCCGAGTTCCCGCCGTCGCAGAACCGCGGCATGCAGCGCGCGATCCCGCTCGACTACGAGGGGCACCCGACCGACGTCGACCTGGTGTCCGTCACCGACGGCGACGGGGCGTCGCGGCCGGTCGACACCGAGCGCGAGGACGGCTTCCTCCTGGTCACCAGCGCGGCGGACGAGTTCGTCAGCGGCAGCCAGACCTACGTCTTCACCTACACGCAGCACAACACGACCCTCCCTGGATCCGGCACGCGCAGCGGCGAAGACGAGTTCTACTGGGACGTCAACGGCACGGGCTGGCGCCAGTCCTTCGACCGCTACGACGTGCGCGTCGAGCTCGCCGGGTCGCTGGCCTCCGCCGCGACGGGGACCGTCAGCTGCTACCGGGGACCGGAGGGCTCGACGACCCCCTGTCCCATCGGCCGCGACGGCGCGGTCGTCACGGCATCGGGGGAGTCGCTGGCTCCGGGGGAGAACGTGACCGTGGCGATCGGCTTCGCTCCCGGGACCTTCACGCCGCGCGACGACCGCTACCTCGCCTCCGGCTGGTCCTGGGTGCAGCTGGGCGGCCTCGCCGCGGTCCTGATCGGCCTCGCGCTCGCCGTGCACCGCCGCCGGACCGTGCTCCGCGACGCTCCCGGCCGCCCGACCGTCGTCGCCGAGTACGACCCGCCCGCGGAGGGGCTGTTCCTCTCCGCCGCGCTGCTGCGGAAGACGTCGAAGGCCCCTGCGGCCGGACTCCTGGACGCCGCCGTCCGCGGTCTCGTGCGCATCGAGGAGACGGGGGAGGGGCGGAAGCAGGAGTACGCCGTGCGGGTGCTCGACCCCGCGACGACGCCGACGCGACGCGCGGGACGCCCGCGGCCCCTCGCCTCCGACGACCGCGAGTTCCTCGACATCGCCCTCGGCCGGGTGCCGGGGACGGTGCGTGAGCTCTCGGGCAAGGACAAGGAGTTCGGCAAGGCCGTCGGACAGTTCCGGACCGCGCTGGGCAACCGGGTGACCGAGGCGGGACTGAAGAAGGCCGGGACGATCGGCGGCAGCGTGCTCGTGATCGTCCCGCTGCTGCTGGGTGTCATGGCCGCTTTCCTGGGCGCGATCCTCCTGATGACCGGCTCCTTCGGCGGAGCGCTCCCGCTCGTGCTGATGCTGGTCGCGATCGTCGCGGCCGTCGTCGGGACGATCCTGGTCTCGAGGGTGCCGCTGACGGCCGCGGGCGCGGAGCTGCGCGACCATCTGCGCGGGCTCGAGCTGTACATCCGCCTGGCCGAGGCCGACCGGATCGCGATGCTGCAGTCGCCACGCGGGGCGGACCGGCGCACGGTCGGACCGGTCGAGGTGGTCGAGGTGACGGAGCGCCTGCTGCCGTGGGCCGTGCTCTTCGGTCTCGAGAAGGAGTGGTCGGCGGAGCTCGCGTCGGCCTACGAGCGCACCGGCGAGGAGCCGGTCTGGTACTCCGGACCGAACGGCTTCCACGCGGCGGCCTTCGCCGGCAGCGTGTCCTCGTTCTCGTCGTCGACGTCGAGCTACGTCGGATCCTCGTCGAGCTCCTCGAGCGGCGGCGCGGGGTCGAGCACCCGCACGGCGTACTCCTGCTTCCGCCCCTCCCCCGTCTCCTCGATGCGCACGAGAC
>NZ_PSWC01000035.1:0-24688 GCF_002931535.1 Rathayibacter sp. AY1C6
ACGACGGCGGAGTCGTGGCTCACGGCGAGGCGGATCGCGTCGGTCGTCAGGTCGCTGCGCACCAGTCCGGGCAGCCAGGAGGTCGAGTGGCGGTGCGGTTCGGGTGAGCGGGGGCGTGTGGCGGTGCGGTTCGGGTGAGCGGGGGCGTGTGTGGCGGTGCGGTTCGGGTGAGCGAGGGCGTGTGGCGGTGCGTGTGGCGGGGTGTTGCGCCGGTGTCCTGCGCGCGCCGCCCCGAGGACGGCGGGGATGTGCGGTGTCGGCTGCGGTGATCCCTCCCTCCACAGGAGGGCTTCACGCCGGTTCTCCACGGATATGACGATCCGTCGCTTCCGTGTCGGTGGTCGCTGATTGAATACACGTATGACGATGATCAGCGGGTCGACAGCAGCGGAGGCGGTGCTCAGCGAGGTGCGTGCTCGCGGCGACCGGGCCGCCGCGCTGGCCCGTTCGGCGTCCCCGCTGCTCCTGGCCGCGGCCGAGGAACTGCACGCCGGGCACCGGGCCGCGCTCGAGCATCCGGAGTCGTTCGCCCGCGGCTCGGCGCCGCACGCGTCGAGCGACCTCGCCGAGCGGTCGATCCGCGCGGAGTTCGCGGTCGCCCTCGGAGTCTCCGAGCGGGCCGCCTCCCGCGAGCTCGACCACGCGCGCCTCCTCGTCGAAGACCTGCCGGCCACCCGCGCCGCCCTCGCCGGGGCTCGCCTGCGGTGGGAGGCGGGCCAGGTCGTCTGCGCCGTCGCGGCCACCCTGCCTCCGGGCTCCCGCGCCGCGTTCGATACGCGGGCGGCCGAGCTCGCGGCCCGCACCACGCCGACCCAGCTGCGGCGCGCTCTGGCCCGACTGCGGGAGGAGCTCCACGAGCAGCCCCTCGCCGAGCGCCACCGACGTGCCCGCGAGGACCGTGCGGTCTGGCTGACCCCCGAGGTCGACGGCATGGCGACGCTCTGCGCCCTCCTCCCCGCCCCGGTCGCCGTGGGGGCGTACAGCCGCCTCGACCGGATCGCCCGGATCCTCCGCGACGGCGCCGAGGGGCCGGCGGGGGCGGAGCCGCCTGCCGCCACGGATGCGGGCTCCTGCGGAGCGGAGTCCAGCGGGACGACCGGAGCGGAGCCCGCCGGGACCACCGGGGCGGGCGCCGTCGATGCGATCTCCCGAGCGGGCGACGCGCGGACCCTCGCCCAGCTGCGAGCCGACGCTCTCGCCGACCTCCTCTGCGATGCGGACGTCATCGGCACGGTGCCCGACTCGGTCGGTGCCGATCGGCCCGTTCCGACCCTCGTCACCGGCGTGCGCGCCGAGGTGCGGGTCACACTGTCGGCGAGCGCCGCGTCCGGCGCCGACGACGCCTCCGCCGAGCTCGACGGCTACGGCCCGATCCCGGCGGACGTCGCCCGGAGCCTCGTCCCCGCGACCGTCACCCGCGTGCTGACGGAGCCCCGGACGGGCGCCGTCCTCTCGGTCGGGCGCACACGCCGCCTGCCGCACCGCGAGCTGCGGCTCCTCCTCCAGCTCCGCGACGTGACCTGCCGCTTCCCCGGCTGCACCCGCTCCGCCGCGAGCGCCGAGGCCGACCACGTCGTCGAGTGGCGCAACGGCGGCGGCACCGACCCCGGCAACCTCGCCAGCCTCTGCGTCGCCCACCACCACGTGCGGCACGGCGACCGCTGGACCTACGTCCTCCACCCCGACGGCACCGCCGACTGGACCACCCCCACCGGCCGCCGCATCACCACGCGCCCGCCGGGCCTCGAGGCACGACTCCGTCCAGGCCCACCGGCGACCCCGAGGTTCGCGGACCGGCCGCCGCCGTTCTGACACGCTGCCGTTCTGAAACGCTGCCGTTCTGACACGCTGCCGTGCTGCCGTGCTGCCGTGCTGCCGTGCACCCCTGAGGGAATCGGCTGTCGGGCGGGTTCGGCCCGTTGCGCGGGTTCGCACTGGTGATCGGGCCGTGAGTCGCTCGGGGGCGAGTGCTCAGCGCCCTACCGTCGCGCCACTGCCGCTCGGATCTTCGCCTTCGCTCGGGTTCACGCGGCCGCACCGCCGCGCCACTGCCGCTGAGGCGCGGACCGTCACCGGGGCCGCACCGTCGCCGGACGCCGTGCCGACACCAGGGCCGTGCCTCCGCCTTGCGCCCTGCCGCCGTTCGGCCACCACGATGCAGCACCTCGGCAGCTCAGCACCTCGGCAGCTCAGCGCGCGCTGAACCTCCGTCGAGCGCCGTCGCGTCGGCCCGCCGTTCGGTCAGGGCGTCTCGCGACTGCGCTGGCGCCCCGCACCGCCCCACGGCTGATACGGCGGGGTGCGCAGTCCGGGCGCGCAGTCCGGGCACGCCCGCGCGTTCAGTCGGCGACGCGGAGGAGCACCTCGCCCGTCGTCCCGCCCCGCGGCCGCCCCGCAGCCGCGACGCAGCCGTCCCGCCGCCGCGACGCTACGCCGCCAGGAAGCGGTCCGCCGTCCGCAGCGAGAGCGCCATCGTCGCGAGCGCCGGGTTCGCGATCAGCGCGCTCGGGAACACCGAGTTGTCGCACACCCAGAGGTTCGGCACGTCGAAGCTGCGGCCGTCCGCGTCGATCACGGCGTCGCCCGCGTCGGTGCCCATCCGCACGGTGCCGAGAGTGTGCGCCGTGCGCGCCATCACCCGCGTGCTCGTCGCGCCGGCCGCCTCCACGATCGCGGTCATCGTCCGGATCGCGTGCCGGTCGATCGCCTCCTCGTTGGCGCCCGCCGAGAACGTGATGCGCGCCTTCGGCACCCCGTGCTCGTCCAGCTCGTCGGTCAGCTCCAGCCGGTTGCCGTCGGCGGGCAGGCACTCCGCGTTGATCCCGACGCCCGCCGCGAAGCGGTAGCCGTCGAGCGCGTCCATCAGATCCCTGCCCCAGAGTCCCGCGCCGCGGGCGAGCGTCGTCGCGTAGGTCAGCGGCATCACTCCGAGGCTCTGGATCAGGTAGCCGCCCGCGAAGTCCGCGTCGGCCGGGCGGACGGTGTCCTCGGTGATCACCGAGGAGGGGTAGCCGCGGTAGCCGCGCATCTCGTTCTCGAAGGTGCCCCAGACCTGGGTCGCCCCGTGCGCCAGGAAGTTGCGGCCCACCTGGCCGCTGCTGTTCGCGATGCCGGTGTGCAGGAGGAGCCGGGGCGTCTCGACGCCGCCCGCGCAGAGGAACAGGGCGGAGCAGCGCTGCCGGTGCTCCACTCCGCCGCTCGTGTAGACCACGGCGCACACGCGTCCCGCGGCGTCCAGCTCGATGCCGTGCACGAACGAGTCGGCCCGGATCTCGGCACCGGCCCGCACCGCCTCCGGCAGGTAGGTCACGTCCATGCTCGTCTTCGCGCCGGTCCGGCAGCCCTGATGGCACTGGCCGCAGTTGACGCAGGAGGGGCGGCCGTCGTCCCGCGGGCCGCTGAGGACGGCGGCGGGCGCGTCGGTCGCGCGCATCCCGATCGCCGCGCAGCCGCGCAGCATCATGTCGGCCGAGGCGTTCCGCGCGAGCGGGCCCTGCAGGTAGCGGCGCGACGGGTCCCACGGGTACTCGGCCGGGCCCGCCACTCCGATCGTCGCCTCCACCTTCTCGATGTACGCGGTGAGCTCGGCGTGCTCGATCGGCCAGTCGCGGCCGACGCCGGAGTCGCTCCGGAGCCGCAGGTCGCGCGGGTCGGGGCGGGGCGTGAACGCTCCCCAGTGCAGCGTCGAGCCGCCGACCCCGCGGCCGCTGTTGTTCTGCCCGAAGGCGGTGGGGGTCTCGCCTCCGCTGAGGCGCTCCTCCATCCAGTTGATCTCGACGGCCGCCGTCTCGTCGGCGGTGTGGCCGAGCGGATCTAAGTGCGGCCCGGCCTCGAGGGCGACGACCCGCAGCCCTCGAGCGGCGAGCACCGAGAGCAGGGGCGCTCCGCCTGCCCCGGTGCCGATCACGACGGCGTCGACCGTCTCGTCGAGCGGGAAGCGGCGCATGCCGGTCGTGTTCATCGGTGACTCCTCGTCGTCGGTTCCCAGGTCTCGCGGTCGTCGGCGCCGAGCAGGCGGAAGCCCGTCACGAGCGGCAGCGTGTCGCCGCCGCTGGCGTAGCCGTCGTAGCCGATCCGCGCCATCGACGCGGGGTGGGCCAGCCACTGCTTCACGAGGTCGACGCGGCAGTCCTCGAACCAGGCGGTCAGCTGCTCGGCACCGAGCCCGCCGGCCGAGCCGTCGCCGGGCTCCGCGGAGCCGTCGGCGATCGCGGTGAGGCGCGCGTCCTGCTCGGCGGGGCCGAGGCCGGCGAAGCCCCGGAGGGTGTCGAGCGCCAGACCGTAGGCGATCGGGTCGGCCGGCAGGTCGGCGTTGCGCCAGCCGTCGCCCTCGCCGTTCGCGAGCTGCGTGTCCACCCGCGCGGCCAGGTCGATCCGGCCGCCCTCCTGAGGGACGACCCGGTCGGCGATCGCCCGCAGCTCCGCGAGCTGGGCGACGGTCAGGGCGCGCGGCGCGTACTCCGGGTCGTCGGCGAGCGCGCGCACCGCCAGCAGCCCGCGCACCCGCGTGGAGGTCCGGGCGGAGGCGATGGCAGCGCCGACGTCGGCCGGGACCGACGGCGCCGTGCCGGCCTCCTCCTCCCAGAACCGGCGGATCGCCGCCGCCACCTCGACCGGGCGCTCGAACGGCAGCAGGTGGCCCGCCCCGGCGAGCGTGAGCAGCCGGGCACGGGAGTAGAGGGAGCCGTTGAGGCGGCGCTGCGCGTCGGCGCCGAGGTCGCCGTCCTCACCGCCCGCGATCAGGAGCGCGGGCACGGCCCCGAGGGCGGCCTCGCCGGTGCGGTCCTCGCGGCTGCCGTGCTCGAGCCAGTCCCGCCAGCCCTCGGGGGAGTAGCGGCGCAGCTCGGCCAGCACCTCCGCGTCGGCGTCGGCGGGCAGCGGCGAGCCGACGTTCTGGTCGACGAACTCGCGCGCCTGCGCCTCGTCGAGGTGCCCGTCGTCGACCCAGCCGAGCATGGTCGAGCGGCGCTCCTCCTCCATCGGCTCGGGCGAGAGCGGCGACCCGGCGAGGAGCACGACGCCCGCGAGCCCGAACAGGCCCGAGCGGCCGGTGACCGTGCGGGAGGCCACGAGCGAGGCGATCTTCCCGCCCATGCTGTGCCCGAGGAGCAGCCAGCGGGAGGAGCCGTGCTCGCGGATCCGGCGGATCGTGGCAGCGGTCATCTCCTCGAGCGAGGTCCCGGATCCACCGGGCAGGTCGAGCGCGACGAGGTCCGCGACGTCGGCGAGCTCGCGGCCGAGCGCGTTGAAGGCGCGGCCGTCGAGCCCGAGTCCGGGCAGGGCGAAGAGGGTGGGGCGGGGGCTGGTGGACACGAGCGTCCTGTCGGATCGGCCGCGCCACGGCAGTGGGGAGCGGGAGGGGAGCGGCGGCGGGGGGCCGGCCCTCCTCATCCGACCACACGGCGTGCGCGCGCCCGGACCCTTGCGCCGACGGGGCTCTCGTGCTGTGCTCTGCGCCACCGTCCGCGGCACGATGCCGGGCGGTCGTGCCGCCCCTCCGTGGCGGGCCTCAGAGCGGGGAGGCGAACACCACCAGGTTGTCCCGATAACGGCCGATCGCCGCGTCGTACTCGCCTCCGCAGGTCACGAGGATCAGCTCCTCCTCGAGGGTCGCGCCGAAGACGCGGGCGGTGGGGAACGCGGCCTTGGCGTGGGACTCGACCGCCGTCACCCGGTAGCGGTGGTCGGAGCCGTCCACTCCGCTCACCGCGATCTCATCGCCCGGGGCGAGCTCGCCGAGGCGGAAGAAGACCGCGGGACCGGACCGCGAGTCGACGTGCGCCGCGATCACGGTGCGGCCGCTGCCACCCGGGCGCCCGCCTCCCGAGAACCAGCCGACGTCGTCGTAGTCCACCGGCACCTCCATCGCCCCGTCCGACTGGATGCCCAGCGCGATCAGCGGCTCGTCCAGGCCCATCGCGGGCACGCTCAGCCGGGCGGGCTCGACGCCGACGGTGCGCGCAGGCGCGGCAGCGGCGGGGTCGGGCGCGGGGACCGGGGGAGGAGTGAGCGGGGGAGCAGAAGCGAGGGCCGGAGGCGCGGGCGCGCTCGCGGGCGTCTCCGCTCCTCCGCTCCCGTCCGCGGCGGCGCACCCCGCGAGGAGCAGCACGGCGCACAGTGCCGCCGCGCCGCTCCTCGACCGGGTGCCCACGATCAGGAGGCGGTGCGCCGGCGGGCGACGACCACTCCGGCCGCGCCGAGGGCGGCGACGGCTCCGAGGCCGGCCATCGCGGCGAGACCGGACGTGCCCGTGGCGTCGCTCCCGGCGGCGGTCGCGCCGCCACCGGTCTGGAGGCCGCCGACCGGCACCTGCGAGAGCTGGCCGCGGACGACGCCAGCCGCATACGAGGCCGTGTGGGAGTCGCCCGCGAAGGCGGCGGGATCGGCCTCGAGGGCCTTCAGCGTGAATCCGGCGCCGGTGTCCGCCCCGTTCGCCTGGATGCCCGTGGTGAAGGGGCCCTGCAGGCAGCCGCTGCTGGTGCGGGGGCCGTCTCCGACCGGGGCCGGGTTCGGGAACGCGATGCGCGGCGGGCCCGCCTTGCCCAGCGCCGCCTGGTGGATGTGCGTCGCGGTCTTCGCGGGGCTCTGGTAGTCGCCGGTCACACCGGTGAGGGTGATGTCGTAGCAGATGACGTCGAGGTCGCTGTTGACCCGGAAGGTCATCTCGCCCGTGGCGTCGGGCTGGCCGGGGGTCGCGGCGGAGTCGGCGTTCACGACCTGGTCGGGCGTCGCCATCACCGTGAAGGCGCTGGTGAAGGAGGACGGCTCGGCGACCTCGGTCTCGGCCTGGGCCGGCGCGGCGGCGAAGAAGGAGGCGGCGGCGACGGCGGTGATGCCGCCCAGGGAGAGCAGGCGGCGGCCGGCGCGGTTCCGCGCGGGGGACGTCTTCGTCATGGTGGAGCCTTTCGATCGCGAGCGCCGAGCGGGCCCGATGCAGGGAGTACGGCCGGAAGCGGCGCCGCGTTCACTCCATCTGAGAGGATCTTCACGGAGACGGTCCTCGCCTCCGATGAACGCCGCCGCCTGGGCGGCCGTACCCCCTTCCGACGGACCACCGGTCCCGACGAGGAGGCGGTGTGGCGCGCACGGCGACCGCACGACGAGACGAAGGGCCCGCGATGCCGCGCGAGCACTCGGAGGTCCCGGCTCCGGTGGTGCGCCTCGAGCCCCGGACGGCGGGGTTCGACCCGGCCGCCGCCTTCGACGAGCACGGGTCCGCCCTGCTCGGCTTCGCGCTCAACGCCCTGCGCGACCGCGGCCTCGCCGAGGACTGCGTGCAGGAGACGTTCCTGCGCGCCTGGCGCTCGCGGGCGAGCTACTCCGCCGAGCGCGCCAGCACCCGCACCTGGCTCTTCGCCATCGCCCGCAACGTCGTCATCGACGTGCACCGCTCGCGCCTGCGCCTGCCGCGTCTGGTCGAGGCCGAGGTTCTGGAGGAGGTGCCCGCGGAGGACCGCGACCCCCTCGAGCCGCTCGCGATCGCCGAGGCGCTCGCGCGGCTCTCCGCCGAGCACCGGCAGGTCGTCGTCGCCGTCCACCTGCACGGCGAGACCTACGCCGACCTGTCGGCGGCCACGAGCGTGCCGGTCGCCACCCTGCGCAGCCGCGCCTTCTACGCTCTCCGAGCGCTCCGCGGTCACCTCGCGGGCGCCGGACCCACGGACGAGGAGAGATCGTGATCGACCGAGACCAGCCCGACGGAGACGAGCCCGGCGGCCGCCGCGAGGAGCTCCTCGCCGCGGCCCTCGCCGGCGACCTCTCCGCCGAGGAGACGCGGGAGTTCGAGAGCCTGCGCGCCGCCGACCCCTCGATCGACCCCGAGCTCGCGTCGTTCGGTGCGGTGGTCGACCGGGTCGGCGCGCTGGGCCGCTGGGAGGAGGCGGAGCCGTCGCCGGAGCTGCGGTCGCGCGTCGCGGCGCTCGCCGGGGAGCGGCCAGAGCTCGCGGAGAGTGCACGTGCCCCGCGCCGCCGTGCCCCGCGCCTCCGTGCCGTCCTGGCCGTCGCCGCGGCGGCCGCGCTCCTCGTCGTGGGCGGCGTCGCCGGAGCGGCCCTGCGGTCCGCCGAGGAGCGCCCCGTCGCGGGACCGCCCGGGACGCTCGGCGCCGTCGAGGCGATCGCCTTCGATGAGCGGACGGAGGGCGTGACGCTCGACGGCTCGCTCGTGGCGCACACCTGGGGCACCGAGACGATCCTCCGCGGGACCGGCTTCGCGCTCGGCGAGAGCTACGACCTCGTGCTGGTCACCGGCTCCGGCGAGCGGCTCCCGTCCGGCTCCTTCCTCGGCAGCTCCGCGGAGCTCGACTGCGAGATGAACGCGGCCGTCCTGCGCGAGTCCGTCGCCGCCGTCGAGATCACCGACGCCGGCGGCGCGCTCGTCGCCTCGGCCGCCCTCCCCGCCGTCACCTGAGAGCCGGCGGCGCGGGCTCGCGGCGCGGCTTCAGCTCGCTGACGAGCGTGCCCGCGACGATGAACCCCGCCCCGAGCAGGGCGAGCGCGGGGAGCCGGTCGCCGGCGAGGCGGCCGATCAGGCCGGCCCAGACGGGCTCGGCGGAGTAGATGATCGTGGCGCGCGACGGCGAGACCGAGCGCTGAGCCCAGTTCATCGTCAGCTGGATCAGGCAGCTGCTCGCCCCGAGCGCGAGCGCGGGGATCAGCCAGGCCCCCGAGAACGCCGGGACCGCCTCGCCCGCGAGGGGCATCGAGGTGAACCCGAGCGCGCCGGCGACCAGCAGCTGCACCACGGTCACCCGGCCGAGGTCGACGCGTCCGGCGACGAGGCCGATCAGGATGATCTCCGCCGCGATCGGCAGCGTGCTCACGATCGTCGCCACCTCGCCCGCTCCGAGCGCGACGCCCGGCTGCGGGCCCGCGATCAGGAGCAGTCCGACGAACGCCAGCGCGACGCCCACCAGCGTCAGCACGCCCGGACGGCGACGGAACACGAACCACTGGAGCAGCGGCACCAGCGGCACGTACAGTGCGGTCAGGAACGCGGAGGTGCTGCTCGGGATCGTCTGCAGCCCGTAGCTCTGCAGGCCGTAGCCCGCGAAGATCATCACCCCGATCGCGACGCCGGCCGCGAGGTCGATCCGCCGCATCCCCCGGAGCGACCGGTGGAACACGACCGCGCTGATCAGCCCCGCGATGGCGAACCGCATCCCGACGAAGAACAGCGGCCCACTGTGCTCCATCGCGATGTGAACGGCGAGGAAGGTCCCGCCCCAGATCGCGGTGATGCCGATGAGCGCCCACTCCGGACGCGTGAAGCGGAGGCCCCGGAGAGGCGAGATGTGCATCATTCTGCACATCCTAGGAGCATCAGGGGCCTGTCGGTGCAGAATAGTGCGCATGTCGGCTCCCGTCCTCGCCCACCTGGGCGGCAACCTCCGTCTCGCGCGGCGCGGAGCCGGACTGAGCCAGTCCGCGCTGGCGGCGCGCTCGGGCATCAGCCGGCGGACGATCGTCGCGGCCGAGGCCGGCGAGGCCAACATCTCGCTGACCGGAGTCGACCGCCTCGCGACCGCCCTCGGCACCACGTTCACGGCACTCGTCTCGGCCCCGGGATCCGCGCCCGCGGCGATCGACCAGGTCGCCTGGCGGGGAGCGGGCGAGGCGAGCGTCGCCGTCCTGCTCTCCTCCGTCCCCGCGCGCCGGGAGGCTCAGCTCTGGACCTGGACGCTCGGCCCCGGGGACCGCTACGACGCGCAGCCCGACCCCGAGGGGTGGCACGAGATCCTGCTCGTCACCGCCGGCGCGCTCCTCCTGAAGCGGGAGGGCGAGGAGCCCGTGCGGCTGGAGCCCGGACGGCACCTCGCCTTCCCGACCTCGCGGCACTACTCCTACGTGAACGCGGTGGATGCCGTCACGACGCTCGTCCGGATCGTGGTCGACTGACGGGTCGGCGCCTCAGGCCCGCGAGCGCAGGGTCTCGAGCAGCGCCGCGGGGGTCTCGGGGTCGTCGAGGTTGATCGCGAACTCGCGCGAGCGGTCCGTCGTCACCACCAGCCCCGGCCCGGCGTGCAGGATGACCGCCGAGCGGCCCGGCATCACCCGGTACCCCCAGCCGCCCCGCTCCGACGGCCGCAGCTGGGCCGTGCCGGCCGAGGCGATGGTGTCGAGCGGGATGCGGCGCAGCGGGATGCCGAGGGCGGTCGTGACGACGCGGAGGCCGCGGCGGTCGGCGGTCACCCTCAGGCGGGAGAAGGAGAGGAGCACCAGCGCGACGACGCCGAGGACGACGGCCATCGCGATCGCCGGACCGGTGGCGCCCGCCGCGGCGAGCGTCGCGAGGGAGAGGGCCGCGCCCGCCGCCGTGGCGATCGCGGCGACGGCGAACACCGGGCCCGTCAGCGTCTGCGACCAGGCGCCGGTCTCCTCCGCCGCCAGCGGCAGGCGGCCGGCGGCCAGGCGGGAGGCGCGCCGGGTGCCCGGAGCGATCAGCGCGGGCACGACGGCGAAGAGCATCCCTCCGAGCAGCGCGAGCAGCCACCCGCCGAGCTCCGCCCCCTCGGCGCGCCCGGCCGCGAGCGTCGTGCCGACCGAGGTCGCCCAGGCGGAGGCGCCCAGCCCGGCCACGAGGCCGAGGGTCGCCAGCAGGAGCCGCGGGGCGCGCCCGACGACCGCCGCCACGAGGCCCGCGACGGCCGGGAGCCCGGAGAGCACGAGGGCGATCGCGAGCAGAGCGCCCGTCGACGCGGTCGCATCGGCCGCCCCGGTGCCCGACCAGTGCGAGGCGAGCTCCGCGGGCAGCGCGTCGTCCAGGACGAGGCGCGAGACGAGCACTCCGGCGGCGGGGAGCAGGAGGGACGCGGCGGCGAGGAGCTCGCGGCGGCGGTCGGCGGTGGCGGTCATGATCCGGTCCTCTCGATCAGGCGGACGAGCTCCGCCGGGGTGATGCCGCTGCGGCGGGCCTCCGCGAGCAGCTCGTCGACCAGGGCGGTCACGCGCACGAGCCCGGGCCCGGCCGACTCCGTGATCCACGCGCCGCGGCCCCGGCGCATCTGGAGGATCCCGTCGTCGCGCAGGGCGGCGTACGCGCGCAGCACGGTGTGCATGTTGATGCCGAGCGAGTCGGCGAGCTCGCGGGCGGGCGGCAGGCGGTCGCCCGCCGAGAGCTCGCCCCGGGCGACGGCCGAGCGCACCTGCGACTCCAGCTGGTCGGCGAGCGAGCCCGCCGCGGAGTGGTCGACACGGAACAATATGTTCACAATGTTAGTAGAACAAGCAGTGCACCACCAGGCCCTCAGTGCAGCGCGAGCGACACCGCCAGCACCACCATCACGACCGCCACGGCCGCGTCGAGGATCCGCCAGGCCCCGCGGCTCCGGAACAGCGGCCGCAGCGCCCGCGCCCCGAAGCCGAGAGCGGTGAACCACAGCACGCTCCCGGCCGCCGCCCCCGCCCCGAACCACCAGCGCTCGTCGCCGTGCGTGTTCGCCACCGACCCGAGCAGCGCGACCGTGTCGAGGTAGACGTGCGGGTTCAGCAGCGTGAGCGCCAGGCACGTGCCGATCGCCGTGCGGAGCGACGTCGAGGCGCCGGCCGGATCGCCGTCGAGGGTCCCCGGCCGCAGTGCGCGTCTCGCCGCCATCACCGCGTAGGCGAGGAGGAAGACGATGCCGCCCCAGCGGATCACCACCAGCAGCCACGGCGCCGACTCCAGGACCGCTCCGATCCCCGCGATCCCGAGCACGATCAGCGCGGCGTCGCAGAGTGCGCAGATCGCGACGACGGCGGGCACGTGCTCGCGGCGGAGGCCCTGGCGGAGCACGAAGGCGTTCTGCGCGCCGATGGCGATGATGAGCGAGAGGCCGAAGCCGAGGCCGGAGAGGGCGGCGAGGAGGGGGGACACGCTCCGACGCTAGGGCGGGGCCCCTTCTGTAGACCAGCTCATGCTCCTTCAGTACCGTAAGCAGCACTGATGCTGACCGACGACCTCGACCTCTCCCGCCTGCGCGCGCTCGCCGCCTCCGTCCGGTACGGCTCCTTCGACGCCGCCGCCCGGGCCCTGCACATCACCCCCTCCGCCCTCAGCCAGCGGATCAAGGCGCTCGAGACCGCCGCCGGCCGCGTCCTGCTGGTGCGCTCGCGCCCCGTCGTCGCGACCGAGGCCGGTGCCGGGCTCCTCCGCCTCGCCCGTCAGATCGAGCTCCTCGCCGACGACGCCGTCCGCTCGCTCGGCGGCGAGGACGCGGCGGGGGCGGGCCCCGTCGTCCTCCCGCTCGCCGTCAACGCCGACTCCCTGGCCACCTGGGTGCTGCCCGCGCTCGCCTCCGTCCCCGACGTCGTGGTGGAGCTGCACCGCGAGGACCAGGCGCACACCACCGCATTCCTCCGCGACGGCACCGTGCTGGCGGCCGTCACCGGAGAGTCGGAGGCGGTGCTCGGCTGCACCGTCGCGCCCCTCGGAGTGATGCGGTACCGCGCCATGGCCTCGCCTGCGTTCGCCGAGCGCTGGTTCCCGGACGGCGGCACGGCCGGCCTCGCGAGCGCTCCGCTGGTCGTCTTCGACGAGAAGGACCGCCTGCAGGACGACTTCCTCCGGGCCGCCGGCGTCGACGGCAGACCGCCGCAGCACCGCGTCCCCGGATCGACCGACTTCGAGCGGGCCGTGCGCCTGGGCATGGGGTGGGGGATGCTGCCCGAGCTGCAGGCCCCGGTCGGCGGCGACGGCCTGGTCGAGCTGGGCGGCGACCCCGTCGACGTCCCCCTCTACTGGCAGCAGTGGGCCCTGCACACGCCCGCCCTCGACGCGGTCGCCGCGGCCGTCTCCGCCGCCGCGCGCGCCGCGCTCCGCTGACCCGCGCGCTGACCCGCGCGCTGACCAACGTCGGCGGGGAGGCGCTCAGACCGCGAACACGTCGCGGAGGGTCACCGTCTCGAGCGAGCGCTCGCGGAGGATGTCGACGAGCCGCGCGTAGACCTGCGTCACAGGATCGAAGTTCGCGTGCCCGATCACGATGTGCTGCGGCAGGAACCACTGGTCCGCGAAGCCGACCACCTGCTCCGGCGTGATCCGCCCGGAGTCCGAGAGCGAGCCGTACCAGAGCACCGTCGCCGTGTAGCCGATCGCCGCCGCGGCGGCCCGGCTCCGCTCGTCCGTGTAGCCGAACGGCGGCCGGTAGAAGGGCGCCGCCTCCACCCCGTAGGTCGAGCGGATGAAGTCGCCGTTGCGGCCCAGCTCCTCCTGCACGCCGTCGCTCGAGAGGCTCGTCAGGTCGGCGTGCGACCAGGTGTGGTTCGCGAGCTGCACCTGCCCGGAGGCGACGAGCGGAGCCAGCAGCGGCGCGTTCACGGTCCACGAGTCGTACTTCCCGTTGAGGAAGAAGGTCAGCCGGGTTCCGGTGTCCCGGGCGAACTGCGCGTAGGCGGCGACCACGTCGGAGTCGGCGCCGTCGTCGACGGTCCAGGCGAGCGTGCTCCCCTCGCCGGGCAGCTCCGAGATCGTGCCGGAGGGCAGCGGCGCCTTCCGCCGCACCGGAGTCGCCGCGGCGGTCATGGTCGGCACGGGGCGGGGAGGGGTCGGGACGGCCGTCGGAGCGGCGGACGGCAGCACCGCCGCCGGCGCCGTGCCCGGCGGGAGCGCCGCGGGAGCGGGCCGGGCGGGCGTGCACCCCGTCAGCGCGACCGCCGAGGAGGCGATCCCCAGCAGCAGCGCACGTCGCCTCAACCGGTCCACGGGCCCCCCTCGCGAGCCCCGTCCCCCGGAGCGTCCCCGCGACCGTAGCGGTCGGGGAGGGAACGGGCAACGCGGCGCGACACCCCTCCCTCCCCGCAGCCTCTACCGGAAGGTGCGCCTGACCGCGTTGTTCGCCGGCGTGGGATCGGCGGCGGCGGTCGACACCCTGGCGTCGATCGTCGTGGCGGCCGGCCGGTCGACCAGCGTCACCGAGTAGGTGGTGCTCCGCCCGGCCGAGACGCTCGGCGCGGTCCAGGTGAGGACCGTCGTGCCCGCGGCCGAGCCCTTCGTCTGCACGGCGCCGGGCGCACTCGCCACCGTTCCGCTGACGACGACCCGGGTGGTCGTCGTCGCCGCGTCCCGGGTGCCGGTGTTCCGGACGGTGATCGTGCCCGAGAGGGGAGCCGTCGCCGCCAGTCCCGGCGCCGGCGCCAGCGTCAGTGTGAGGTCGGCGCGGGTGGAGGACTTCACCTGCAGCGACTGCGTCACCGAGGTCGCGGCGAGCCACGCGGAGTCGCCCGCCTGCGTGGCCCGGACGGTGCAGCTCGCCGCACCCGTCAGCCGCACCGTCGCCGTGCCCGCGCCGGTCGCGGTCAGCGTGCAGCTGCCGCTCGCGTACAGCTTCACGGGCAGACCGGAGGAGGCGGTGGCCGCGATCGGGTAGGCGATCCCCTTCTCGGGCGAGGACGGCATCCCGGTCGAGAAGGCGACCTTCTGCGCCTTCTTCTTCTGCGGGACGACCGCGGTGACCGCGATCGACTGGGTCGCCCGGGGAGCCGCGTCGTGCGAGGCGTCGCCGGCCTGATCCGCGGTGACCGTGCAGGTGCCGGATCCGCTGAAGGTCACGACGCCGCTCGCGAGCGAGCACGCGCCCGTGGCGCCGATCGTGACCGGCAGGTCGGAGGAGCCGCCCGCCGCGGTCGGCGTGTAGCGGCCGCCCGCGGTCGCCGTGCTCGGAGCCGCGGAGGTGAAGGCGACCGTCTGCAGCGCCTTGCCGATCGGGAACGTCCGGACGACCTGCTCCGCGGGCGCGTGAGCGTCGTCGCCGGCCTGATCCAGCGTCAGCGTGCAGGTGCCGACGGAGTCGTAGGACACCGTGCCGTCCTCTCCCAGCGAGCAGGAGTCGGAGGCGTCCAGCACCGGGTCGGCGCTCGACGGGCCGCGGACGATCGACGGGGTCCAGGAGCCGCCGATCCGGGCGTCCGTCGGAGCGGCGTCGCGGAACGACACCGCTCCCGCCGCCGTGCCGACCTCCACCGACTGCGAGATCCGCGGAGCCGCCGAGTGGCGCTCGTCCCCGGCCTGGTCCGCGGTCACCGTGCAGGTGCCGGAGCGGGTGAAGGTCACGACGCCGTCCGCGACCGTGCAGGACCCGGCCGCTCCGAGCACCACAGGGGCGCTCGACGCGCCGGCCGTCACGACGGGCGTGTAGGAGCCCCCCGCGACCGCCGCGTCGGGGACCGGCGAGGCGAACGCCAGCGTCTGGCCGAGGGCGCCGATCGCGAAGGTGCGGACGGACTGCGGAGCGGCGCCGTACCGCGAGTCGCCCGCCTGGTCGAGCGTCAGCGTGCAGGTGCCGACGGAGTCGTAGGACACCACTCCCGCGGCCGCCGAGCATGCTCCGGAGGCGGTCAGCACCGGACGCGCCGTGGAGGGCCCGGCGATGATCCGCGGGGTGGTCGTCCCGCCGACCGTCGCGCCGGTCGGCGCGGTGCCGCCGAAGGAGACGGTGCCCGCGAGCAGTCCGACCGCGATCACCTGCGAGGCCCGCTCCGCCGCGTCGTACCGGGTGTCGCCCGTCTGGTCGGCGGTCACCGTGCAGGTGCCCGATCCGGTGAAGGAGACGACCCCGTTCGTGAGCGTGCAGGACCCGGAGGCGCCGAGCACCACGGGCCGCCCGGAGCCTCCGCCGGTCGCGGTCGGGCGGTAGGTGCCGCCCGCGAGCGCCGAGTCCGGCGCCTGCGAGGTGAAGGCCACGGTCTGCGCGACCCGGGTGATCTCGAAGCTGCGCACGGCCGTCGGCGCTGCGCTGTGGCGGATGTCGCCCGCCTGGTCCAGCGTCAGCGTGCAGGTGCCGGCGGAGTCGTAGGAGACCAGTCGGAAGGGCCCGACGGAGCAGGCGCCGGAGGCCGTCAGCACCGGGGGGGCACTGGACGGGCCGGCGACGACCGCGGCCGTCGAGGAGCCCCCGACCCGGGCCTCGGCCGGAGCATCGCCGCCGAACGCGACGGTGCCCGCGAGCTGCGTGACCGCGACGGTCTGCGAGGCCTGCGCCGCCGCGGCGTAGCGCCCGTCGCCCGCCTGGTCCGCCGTGACGGTGCAGGTGCCGCTGCCGGCGAAGGTGACGACGCCGTCCGCGAGCGTGCAGGCGCCGGTCGCTCCGATCGTCACGGGGAGCCCGGACGCGCCGCCCGTCGCGGTCGGAGTGAGCGTGTCGCCGGCCGCGGCCGTCGACGGCGCGGTCGAGGTGAAGGCGACGGTCTGCGCGGTCGCGGTGATCTCGAAGGTCTGGACCGCCCGCGCGGTGCCGTAGGCGGCGTCGCGGTAGTGGATCGCCGTCAGCGTGCAGGTGCCCGCGGAGTCGAACCGGACGGCGCCGTTCTCGCCGTCCGAGCAGGCGCCCGAGACGCTGAGCACCGAGGGGCCGGAGGACGGTCCGCGCGTGAAGGCGGGAGTGAAGGATCCGCCCACCTTCGCGTCGGTCGGGACGGCGGTCGTGAACGCCACGGAGCCGGGCGCGTAGCCGACCTCCACCTCCTGCACGGCGGGCCGGGCGCTGTCGTACTGCCGGTTGCCGTTCTGGTAGGCGAAGACGCCGCAGACGCCCTTCGTGGTGAAGGTGACCACGCCGTCCTTCGCCGAGCACGACGCGGTGGTGAGGAGGAACGGAGCGATGCCCGAGGCGCCGCCCTCGATCACGGGGCGGTAGGTGTCCCCGAGGGCGGCGCCGACCGGAGGCGCGCTCGTGATCCGGACCGTCTGCGGGAGGAAGTAGATCGAGTACTCCTGCTCGGCGTGCCGCGCGGGCCAGTAGCCGTCTCCGGGCTGGTCGAGGGACAGCACGCAGAGCCCGGCCCCGTCGTTCCGCACAGTCACGCCGTCCGGGAGGATCGAGCAGTCTCGGCTCGCGGAGAGCACGGGCACGCCCTTCGACGGGCCGGGCACGATCGTCGGCCGGTACGTCTCGAGCGACATCGCGTGCGGGGGCGCGGTGCTCCCGAAGGAGAGGTTCCCCTCGGGAGTCCCGACCGTGATGACCTGCCGGACCTGCGGAGCGGCGTCGTGCCGATCGTCCGCGGCCTGGTCGATCGTCACCGTGCAGGTGCCGTCGCCGAAGAACGTCACCACGTCGTCCGCGATGGTGCAGTTGCCGTTCTCGATCACCGCGATCACGAGCGGGTTGCCCGAGCCGCCGCCGGTCGCCTCGACCGTGTACCGGTCGTCGGTGAACACCCGGTCGGGCGGAGTCGAGGTGACGACGACGGTCTGGGGGATCCGCGAGATCGGGACGAAGCGCACCAGGCCGTCGGCGGCCGCGTACACGTCGTCGCCCGGCTGGTCGAACTGCACGCCGCAGGTCGAGGGCTCGGTGTAGGTCAGGATCTGCGCACCCGTCGCGTCGGGGGCGACGGTGCAGCCGAAGAAGGTCCTGACGAGCACCGGCAGTCCCGAGCTCGAGGTCGCCGTGGCGACGCCGGTCGACTCCAGGACGCCGGTCTTCGGCACCGCGACCGTCAGCGTCTGCGACGCCTTCGCGACCTCGAGATCGAAGGAGGCGTGCCCCGCGGTGTAGTGGTCGTCGCCGGCCTGGTCGGCGGTCACGGTGCAGGTGCCGCTCCGGGTGAAGGTCACGACGCCGTCGGCGATCGCGCAGGATCCGGTCGCTCCGATCGAGACGGGGCTCCCGGAGCCGCCGCCGGTGGCCGTCGGAGTGAAGGTGCCCAGCGCCGTCGGCGCGGTCGGCCGCGAGGAGGTGAAGGCGACCGTCTGCGAGAACTTCCGGACCGTGATCCGGAACGAGGACGTGCCGGTGTTGCCGGCCTCGTCGTCCGCGGTGCAGTCGACCGTCGTGTCCCCGATCGGGAAGACGCTTCCCGAGGCGGGCGTGCAGGTCGAGCCCACGGCTCCGTCGACCGCGTCCTGCGCGGAGGACGCGAAGGTGACGACGGCGCCGGAGACGTCGGCCGGCTCGGCCGTGACGGCGGCGGGCACGGTCACGACGGGGGCCGAGCGGTCGGCCAGCGCGAAGGTGCCGGGGATCGACCGGAGGGTGTAGTTCGGCCCCGCGTCGCCTCCGTCGCACCGCGTGACGTAGTCGCCGACGGGCGTGCGCGCTCCGATCGTCACCTTCCCGGTGCCGTCCGCCGTGTAGTAGGCGCCGGTCGGCTCGGTGACGAACCGGTCGGTTCCTGCGAAGCCGTCGGCCGTGCAGGTCACCGTCGGGGCGGTCGCGGTGCCGTGCGCCTGCGTCCCAGGGCTCGACGCGGTCACCGAGAGGGGCGCCGGCGAGATCGTGAGCGCGCCGTCGATGGTGATCAGCTGTCCCGAGGGGTTCGTCAGGCCGGAGCAGCGCGTGGGGTAGCGGCCGACGGGGGTCGTCGCGGAGAGCGCCAGCGGCGTCGTGAATCCGGTGTCGGACGCCGCGAAGGCGCCGCAGGAGACCGTCCCCGAGGGGGAGCCGGTCACGGAGGCGGTGATCGCGGGGGGAGTGGATCCGTAGGTCGACGAGGGCGAGGAGGCGGTCACCATCGGGACGGCCGCGACGATGCGCAGCGCGCCGTCCTTGTACCCCGCGATCGTGTAGTCGCTGCTGACCTTCGCGCCGCTGCACCGCGTGGTGAAGGTGGTGAAGGTGGAGGTGGGCCAGTTCGGGATCAAGCGGTAGATGACGTCGTCCGCCGTGACGATCGGCCGGTAGACGCCGGCCGTGAGCGGGGCGCCGAAGGTGTCGGTGCCGACGAAGGCGGCCGTGCAGCGCAGGTCGGGGGACGGCGCGCCTCGCGGGTAGTCGACCGTCGGAGCGGTCACCGTGAGCGCCTTCGGCTTCCCCGTGAAGCTCTGCAGGGGCTCGCCCGCCCAGCCCAGAGGAGCGAGCGCGTCGAGCCTCGCCGCGAGCGTGCAGACGCCGGCGTGGAGCACGGTCACCCTCATGCCGCTGACGGAGCAGGTCTCGGCGGTCCTGCTGCTCAGGACGATCGAGCGGCCGGGCACATCGACGGCCTGCGCGTAGGGGCTCGCGTCGAAGGAGTCGCCGTACGCCTTCTGCGGGAGCGTCGACAGGTCGAAGCGCACGCCGCCCACCGCCACGGTGGCCGGCTCGCTGCGGACGCTGCCCCCGCAGGTGGTCAGGGTCGCCCGGTAGCGGTAGGAGCCGGTGGGATCGGGGCCGGCCTCGAGGAACGCGGTCCCGTCCTCCCGGGCGCCCGCCCGGCCGAGCGCGGGCTTCCACGTGGCGCCGCCGTCCGTGGACCTCTCCCAGGACACGGCGGGGATGCCGCCGTAGACGGCCGAGACGCTCACGCCCATCGTCAGCGTGTAGATCTGGTTGGTGACGCCCGCGATGTCCGAGGGCTGCCGGGTGATGACGGGTGTCGCGGCGCACGCGCGCACCTCGTGGCGCAGAGCGGGGAGCGCCGACCAGCTCCCGCGTCCCGCCTCGGCGGGGGTGATGGTGTCGGGGTAGTGCGCGCGGATCTCGTTCCAGCCCTGCGGGATGTCCCTCGTGGTCAGCACGCCGACGCCGTCCGCGTCGAGGGTCACCCTGCTGGTGCCCGCGCCGGTGAGGATCTCGACGGTGCCGCCGGCGGCCACCGGCCGGCCCAGGCTCGGGATGGTCACCCTCGCGGTGACGGTGACCTCCTGCCCGAGCATCGAGAAGTCGGGGGTGCGCGTCACGGTCACGGCGGTGTCGTACACCGGAGCGACAACGGGGTCGGCCGCCGTCGGGCCGGCCGTCTGCGAGATCCTCGTCACGCTCGGGTGCACGTAGCTCGAGCCGCCGCCGCCGGCGCCGGGGTCGTTCATGACGCCGAGGGTGTCGTTCATGCTGCCGAACACGTAGGGCGATCCGCCGCCGCCGCCGTACCACCAGCCGGCCCCGCCGCCGCCGCCGCTGTGGCCGGGGAACGAGCAGTTGCCTCCGCCGCCGCGGGAGGCGCCGGCGTCGGCGCCCTTGCCGTCGTTGAGGAACACGCCCCACTGGCCGTTGTTGCCGTCGGCGCATTCGCCGAACGTGCTGTAGCCGCGGGCGCCGGGCGAGCCGCCCGAGCTCTGCCCGGCCGCGCCGCCGCCGCCGCCGTCGGCCGCGTTGTTCCTGCCGCCGTTCCCGCCGCCCCTCGCGCCGCTGCCGGCGTCGGCGTCGCCGCCGACCGAGGACCGCCCGCCGCCGCCTCCGCCGCCCGCCGCCACGGCGAGGGCGTGCTGACAGCCGTCCGAGCCGGCCGTGCTGAGGTACTGGGCGTCGCCGCCCGCGCCGCCGGAGTCGCCCGCGTAGACGCCGCCGTTCACGTAGCGCGTGGCGCCTGCCGCTCCGGCCGGGGCGCCCGTGAGGCGCCCGATCTCCAGCACCTGCCCGGGTGTGACGGGCACCTCCACGACGAGGCTGGAGCCGCGTCCGCCGGCGTTGCCCGTCCCGAGGCCGCTCGCACCCTTCCCGCCGTTCTGGCCGCTGAGGACGGCGCGGACCGTCGAGACCCCGGTCGCGGGAACGGTGTACTGCGACACCGTCGAGACCTTCGGGGAGGTGAAGCACGCGGTGCTGAAGACCGGCGCCGCCGACGCGGTCGGCGCGGCCACGACGCTGAGTCCTGCGCCCGCTACGAGCACGGCCGCGGCGACGAGGGAACGGAGGAAGGACTGGCGCATGTGCTGCTACTCCCGGCTGCTGCCGGGAGCGGGCGCCCGCGGTCGGCTCAGAGTAGGGCGGTCGTCGACCCGCGAGGAAGGCGCAAGGTACACGAACGCCCTGCTCGGGGGGTACGGGAGGCCACTTCTGCCGGAACCTCCCAGGAAGTCCCCGTGCACGTCGGGGCGGCGTGCCCGCCCTGTCGGGGCTGTGTCCCACCCTGTCGGGGCAGTGTCCCACCCTGTCGGGGCAGTGTCCCACCCTGTTGCGGCCGCCGCCCGGGTCGCGTAGCCTAGCGAGGTTGCGTGCATCTGCACGCGCTTGCGTGCTGCCCACCGGGCAGGAGCTCCGGCTCCGGCCGGACAGGCGGGCGGTGCGCCGACAAGTGACCTTGGGTGGGTCGGGCGGGGCTTCGTGCCGCGCGTGATCCACGGTAACCACACATGGAGGAAACCATGGCAGCAGTCTGCCAGGTGACCGGAGCCGTCCCCGGCTTCGGGCACGCCATCTCGCACTCGCACCGGCGCACCAAGCGCCGCTTCGACCCGAACGTGCAGAAGAAGACGTACTACGTGCCGTCGCTTCGCCGTAACGTCACCCTGACCCTCTCGGCCAAGGGCATCAAGGTCATCGACGCCCGTGGCATCGAGTCCGTCGTCAAGGATGTTCTCGCTCGCGGGGTGAAGATCTAATGGCCAAGCAGCAGGACGTCCGTCCGATCATCAAGCTCCGTTCGACGGCCGGCACCGGTTACACCTACGTGACCAAGAAGAACCGCCGCAACGACCCCGACCGTCTCGTGCTCAAGAAGTACGACCCCGTAGTGCGCAAGCACGTCGACTTCCGCGAGGAGCGCTAAGTATGGCCAAGAAGAGCAAGATCGCCCGCAACGAGCAGCGCAAGGTGATCGTCGACCGCTACGCCGCCAAGCGCCTCGAGCTGAAGAAGGCCCTGGTCGACCCGGCCGGGACCGACGAGACCCGAGAGGCCGCCCGCGTCGGCCTCCAGAAGCTCCCCCGCAACGCCTCGCCCGTCCGCGTCCGCTCGCGCGACGCCGTCGACGGCCGCCCCCGCGGCAACCTCACGAAGTTCGGCATCTCGCGTGTCCGCTTCCGTGACATGGCGCACCGCGGCGAGCTGCCCGGCATCACCAAGTCCAGCTGGTGACCGAGCGCCGCTAGCGGCGTGAACGACCGAAGGCCCGTGATCGAAGGATCGCGGGCCTTCGTCGTCCCGCCGGCGGACGTAAAATGTGCGGATGACCGACTCCAGCCTGCCCACCGTCGCCGAGATCGCGGCGCTCATCGACCACGCGATCCTGAAGCCCGAGCTCACCCGCGCCGAGGTCGACGCCCAGCTCGACGAGGCGCGCGCGTCCGGCGTGTTCAGCGTCTGCGTCCGCCCCTCCGACATCGCCCACTCGGTCGCTCGGCTCGAGGGCTCCGGCGTCCTGGTCGGCACGGTCATCGGCTTCCCCCACGGCACCACCTCGACCGCGGCGAAGGTCGCGGAGTCGCGTCAGGCGCTCGCCGACGGCGCGTCCGAGCTCGACATGGTCGTCAACATCGGCCGCCTCCGGAGCGGCCTGCTCCAGGACGTCGAGGACGACGTCCGCGCCGTGGTCGAGGCCGCCGAGGGCCACGTCGTCAAGGTCATCCTCGAGACGAGCCTCCTCGACGACGAGCAGGTCGTCGAGGGCAGCCGGGCCGCCGAGCGCGCCGGCGCGGACTTCGTGAAGACCGCCACCGGCTTCGCGGGCGGAGGCGCGAACGAGCACGACCTCCGCCTCATGCGCGGCGCCGTCTCGGAGGCCGTCCAGGTGAAGGCGTCCGGCGGAGTCCGCGACCTCGACACGCTCCTCGCCTACCGCGGCCTCGGCGTCACCCGCTTCGGCACCAGCGGCTCCGCGACCATCCTCGGCGACCTCGCGGCGCGGCACTCGGGCGACTCCTCCGCGGCACGTGTCGACTCCGCCTCCTACTGACGGAGCGGCCGACGAGGGCCGCACCGCACCCGCCGACCGGATGACGCCCGTGCGCCTGCGCCCGGGCCGCGCCGGCCGGTGGGCGGAGCGGACCCGCCGCCCCCTCGACGAGATCGCCCGCGCCCTCAAGGAGCGCGTCTACGCGACCTTCACGGGCCTGGCCGTGGTGATGATCTACCTCGTCGGCGACCACCCCGACGCGGTCCACGCCCTCCAGAGCCTCGTGATCTCGATCATCGGGATCTCGGCCGCGGGCTTCGTCGCCGAGGTGATCGCGCACCAGGTCGTGCACGCGGCGACGCCCTCGCGAGCGGAGTCGGGAACGATGCTGCGGATCGCGGGCGGGGCGCTCGCCTCGGCGTCGCTGCCGGTCCTCGCGCTCGGTGCCGCGGCGCTGGGCTGGATCGACGCGACGGTCGCGCTGCGGATCGGCGCGGGCGTCTACGTCGCCACGCTCGCGGGGATCGCCCTCATCGCCGTCGTTCGCGCGGGCCTCTCCTGGAAGGAGAGCCTCGTCTCGCTGCTCGGGATCGTGGGCCTCGGCGTTCTGGTCGTCGGCGTGCTCGCGCTCGCGCACTGATCCGGAGGCGCCGCCGCGCGTAGGCTCGGACGGATGACGTCACGCACCAGGGTCGAGCTCGGCCGCCGGGAGGACCTCGGCGCCGACTGCGCGAACTGCTTCGGCCTGTGCTGCGTCGCCCTCGCCTTCGCCCGCTCCGCCGACTTCCCGTTCGACAAGCGCGCCGGGGACCCGTGCGTCAACCTCGACGGCGAGGACGCGTGCATGATCCACCGCCGGCTCCGGCCCCAGGGCTTCGTCGGCTGCACCGTCTTCGACTGCTTCGGCGCCGGTCAGAAGGTCTCGCAGCAGACGTTCGGCGGCGTCTCCTGGCGGTCCGACCCGGCCGTGCGCGAGCGGATGTTCGCGGTGTTCCCGCTGATGCGCCGCCTGCACGAGCTGCTCTGGTACCTCGACTCCGCTCTGGCGCTGCCCGGCGTCGGCGCGCCGCTCCTCGACGAGCTACGCGAGCGGTTCGACGCGGTGCACGCGCACACGCTCGGCGAGCCGGAGCAGATGGTCGCGGTCGACGTCGACGCGGAGTACGGAGCGTCCCGGCCGCTCCTGATCGCGGCGAGCGCGGCCGCTCGCGCAGGAGCGGCGCCGGCTGCCCGCCGGTCGAGGGGCCGTCGGCTCGCTCCGGGTGCCGATCTGGCGGGTGCATCGCTCCGGAACGCGGACCTGCGGGGGGCGGATCTGCGGGGCGCGCTCCTCCTCGCCGCGGATCTGCGGGGTGCGGATCTGCAGCGGTGCGACCTGCTCGGGGTGGACCTTCGTGATGCGGACGTGTCCGGTGCGCGGCTCGCCGAGGCGGTCTACCTCACCCAGGCGCAGGTGAACAGCGCCCGAGGGGATGCGGCGACCACGCTGCCGTCGCATTTCGAGCGCCCGTCGCACTGGGGCGGCTAGCCCGCCAGGTCAGAGGCTGCGGGGGCCGCCCAGCGACTCGTCGCCGCCCTCGTCGTCGAAGCCGAGGGCCTCGACGACCTCGCGGCCGAGGAGGTGCGCGCCGCTCCAGCCCTCGATGACGCACCGGGGGAACGCCTCGCGGTCCGGCGAGCCGAGCCATGCGGCCGCGGCCTCGCGGGCCCATGCCTCCGAGGCGTACACGCCGATGATCTCGGTGCGGTCGTCCCACGGCGTCGCGGTCGAGAGGACGAAGTGGTCACCGTTCACGATCGGATCTCCTCCGGCTCTCGGGGTTCAGCGACCCCGTGGGAGTGCGGGACCGGACCGGACGCTACCCGTGGGCGGGGGAGCGCGTCTCCGGGGTCGACACGAGCGCGGATGAAGGCTACGGGAACGTCGAGCGCGGCGCGATCACCCGATGGTCCCACGCAGGCGGGCGTTCAGCCCACCCAGAGCCGTCGCGATCTCGTTCTCGTCGCTTCCGGGGAGGAGGGCGCCGCCCTGCTCGAGGCCGTGGCGCAGGGCCTCGACCTCCTCAGCGGGGAGGCCGCCGCTGTCGAGGAGGGCCTGGAGGGCGGCGAGGATGCCGACGAGGGCGACGGCGTCGTCCAGGTCGAGGGGGCGGACGCAGGACTTCTCCATGTCATCGCTCCTGTTCGGGTCAGGGGTTCGGGCGCGCGGGCGCATGCGCGCGGCCGTCCGATCGGGGAGGGG
>NZ_PSWC01000036.1:0-23645 GCF_002931535.1 Rathayibacter sp. AY1C6
CCCCTAGGCTCGACGGCGTGACCGCCTCCGTCCCCGCCCCCCAGTCCCGGCCCCGCGACGTCGTCGGCATAGTCGGCCTCGTCCTCGCGATCGTCCTCGTCCTCGCGCAGATCGGGCGGACCGCGCTCACCACGGCCATCCCGGTCCTCGCGTTCCAGGGCGGCTTCGACACCACGCAGATCGGGGCGCTCTTCGCCGCCCTCGGGGTCACGATGCTCGTGCTCGCGACGGCGACCGCGATCGTCGGCGTCATCGGCGTCGCGCGGAAGGACCGCGCCCGGCTGCTCTCGGCCGTCACGCTCGGCGTCGGCGCGAGCGTCGCGATCGTCGAGCTGGGCGCGCTCGTCGTCCCGCCCCTGGTCGGCCTCTCCCTCCAGTACTGACGAGGCCCGCCGGAGCGGATCCCTCCGCCCGCCCTCGCAGGATCCGCACGGCGCCGCGTCCGTTCCTCGTGCTCCGCTGCGCCGCGACGGCCCTGCCGACTTCCCGGCGATGCGCCAGGATGGGGGCATGACGACACGCGTGGACGGCCTCTTCGTCTACCCGGTGAAGGGCTTGACCCCGCAGCCGCTCCCCCGCGTCGAGCTCACCGCCGGCCGCGGCGTCCCCTTCGACCGCACGATCGCCCTCGCCCGCCCCGGCGGCGCCTACCGGCCCGGCATGCGGCACGGCATCTCCAAGCGCGAGTACTTCGTCCTCGTCGCCGAGGCCCGCCTCGCCGGCCTGACCACGCACCTCGACCCCGACAGCGGAGTGCTCACCGTCGACGTCCGCGGCCACCGGGTCCTCTCCGCCGACCTGGGCGCGGCGGACGGACGGGCCGCACTGCGCTCCTTCGCCGCCCGCGTGCTCGACCTGCCGCCCGGCGTCGAGCCCGTGATCGCCCAGGACGCGGGGCGCCGCTACACCGACACGGCCCACAACTCCGACATCGAGATGGAGTACGTCTCGCTGATCAACCTGGCGAGCGTCCGCGACCTCGCCGAGCGCACCGGCCGGAGCGTCGATCCGCTGCGGTTCCGTGGGAACATCCATCTCGAGGGGCTGCCGGCGTGGAGCGAGCTCGAGCTGCTCGGGGGCGAGCTCAGCGCGGGCGGGCTGCGGCTGCGGATCACGAAGGCCACCGAGCGGTGCGCCGCGACCGAGGTCGAGCCGGGCACCGGTCGGCGCGACCTGCCCGTCCCGCGCCTGCTGCACGAGACCTACGGCCACGAGCTCCTCGGCGTCTACGCGGAGGTCCTCGACGGCGGCACGCTCGGCGCGGGCGACGAGCTGGTGCTCCGTGGCTGAGCTGCGGCTCGTGGTGGCCGAGCGCGAGGCGCTCACCCCGGCCGTCACCCGCTTCGTGCTGCGGAGCGAGGACGGCGCCCCGCTGCCCGGCTACTCCGCCGGCGCGCACCTCACGCTCACGACCCCCTCCGGCGAGCGCCGCAGCTACAGCCTCGTCGAGCCGGGATCCGCGGAGCCGTCGCACTACGCGATCGCGGTGCGCCGGGAGCCCGGGGGTCGGGGCGGATCGCGGAGCCTCCACGACGACGTCCGCGTCGGCGATGTCCTCTCCTCCGCGCCGCCCGCGAACACCTTCGCCCTCCGGCCCGCCGCCCGCTACCTCCTGATCGCCGGCGGGATCGGGGTCACTCCGATCCGCGCGATGGCCGCCGAGCTCCGGGCGCAGGGATCGGCCGTGCAGGTCGTCTACCTCAGCCGCACCCCCGAGGACACCGCGTGGCTCGACGAGTTCTCCGCCGACGGCTCCCTCGTGCACCACAGTGCGATCCACGGCCGGCTCGACCTCTGGCCGCTCGTCGCCGAGCCCGACGACGACGCCCGGATCTACTGCTGCGGTCCGTCCGCGCTGATCGACGAGGTCCTCGCCCTCACGATGCACTGGCGCCCGAGCCGGATCCACGTCGAGGACTTCGCGGGCGTCGACGCCGTCGGCGACCGGGCCGTCCCCTTCGCCGCCGTCTGGGAGCCGACCGGAGCCGTCGTGGAGGTCCCGGCCGACCGCTCGCTCCTCACCGCGCTCCGCTCCTCCGGGATCGACGTCGACTCCTCCTGCGAGTCAGGCACCTGCGGCACCTGCCGCCTGCGCCTCGTCGGCGGGACGGCGGAGCACCGCGACCTGGTGCTGACCCCCGAGGAGCAGGACCGCTGGATCATGCCGTGCGTCTCGCGCTCCGCCGGCGGCGAGCTGGTCGTCGCCCCGGACTGACGGAGCGACGGGGCCGGGCCCCACGCACGCCGGCCGACACGCGTCGGCCGTCGTGTGACGCCGCGTGACGGGCGCCCGGCGCCCGGTCCCCCGCATGCCTAGGCTCCCGGACGGGGGACCACGACCGTCACGACCGAAGGACTTCCGATGACCAGCACCTCCGTCCGCACCCAGCTCGACGAGTTCACCGTCGGCTTCGACGAGACGGTCGGCCCCGAGCTCGCCGCCGTCTTCTCCGGCGAGCGCGACGACCTCGTCGCCGCCGGCGCCCCGAGCGGAGCCGTCACCGCCGGCGACGCGCTTCCCGCCGCCTCCGTCGTGACCGTCGACGGCGACACCGTCGACCTCGCGGACGTCCTCGGCGCGGGCCCGGCCGTCCTCGTCTTCTACCGCGGAGCCTGGTGCCCGTACTGCAACATCACGCTCAAGCACTACAACGAGACCCTCGCCCCCGAGCTCGCGTCGCGCGGAGTCGCCCTCGTCGCGATCAGCCCGCAGACCCCCGACGGGTCGCGCGCGGCGGTCGCGGGCGGCGACCTGGGCTTCACCGTCGTCTCCGACCCCGGCAACACGCTCGCGAGCGCTCTCGGCATCGTCACCGCCCCCAGCGGCGAGGCGCAGGAGGCGCACACCGCGCTCGGCTTCGCCGTGAAGGACAGCAACGCCGACGACACCCCGGCCGTCCCGTACCCGACCGTCCTGGTCGTCGACGCCGACCGGATCGTCCGCACGGCGGACGTGCACGTCGACTACACGACGCGCACGGAGACCGAGGAGATCCTCGCCGCCGTCGACGCGCTCTGACACCTCCGCTCGCACCCTGAGCACGCGCGGCGGTCGAGCACACCCCCTCGCCCGCCGCGCCGCCGCTCCCTAGGCTCGACCCGTGACAGCGGAGACGGACGTACTCGTGGTCGGCGGCGGTCCGGTCGGACTCCTGCTCGGCGCGCTCCTGGCGCGGGCCGGAGTGGACGTGCAGGTGTGGGAGCGGCGCTCCTCGGTACCGCGCGGCTCGCGGGCGATCGGCATCCATCCGCCGTCGCTCGACGCGTTCGCGGCGGTCGGCGCCGATGCTCCCGTGCTGGCCGAGGCCACCCGGGTCCGCGAGGGCGTCGCGCGCAGCCGGGGCCGCACCCTCGGCACGCTCTCGTTCGCGCGCGCCTCCGCGACGCACCCCTACGTCGTCACCCTCGACCAGCACCGCACCGAGGCGATCCTCCGCGAGCGCCTGGAGGCGGCGTCCCCGGACGCGCTGCGCCCCGGGGTCGCGCTGACCGGCCTGCTCCGTCGCGGCTCCACCGTCGAGGCGACCGGCACCGGACCGGGCGGCGAGCCGGTCTCCGTCCGCGCCGCCTTCGTCGTGGGGGCCGACGGCGCCCGGAGCACCGTCCGCGACCTGCTCAGGATCCGCACCACCGGCCGCGACTACCCGGACCGCTACGTGATGGGCGACTTCGCCGACCCCGAGCCCGGCGGTCTCACCGGCACCGCGCTGGTCGACGTCGGCCCGGCCGGAGTGGTGGAGTCCTTCCCCCTGCCGGGCGGTCGGCGCCGGTACGTCGCCCTGAGCGGCCCCGACCGCTCCCTCGGCGCCCCCGCCTGGCGGCCCGAGGAGGCCCCCGACCAGGAGGCCGCGCGCGCCCTGGCCGCCGCTGTCCGCGACCGGACGGGCGCCGACGCCGACCCGGAGACCTGCACGATGCTCAGCGGCTTCCAGGTGCGGCGCCGCGAGGCCGAGCGGATGGGCGTCGGCCGCGTCGTGCTCATCGGCGACGCCGCGCACGAGATCAGTCCGATCGGCGGGCAGGGCATGAACCTCGGCTGGCTCGACGCCGCCGAGCTCGCCCCGCTCCTGGCCGGTGCCGTGCGCCGCGGCGAGGCCGGCCCCTGGCCCGGCTTCGCCCGGCGGCGCACCACCGCGGCCCGGCGCGCGGCGCGGCAGGCGGAGGCGAACATGGCCCTCGGACGCCCGCTCGGCTCGCTCGCGCACCGCGGCCGCGAGGCGTTCCTCCGCACCGCCCTCGCCCTGCCGACCTCGGACCTGCTCGCCCGCGTCTACGCGATGCGCTGGTCCTGAGGGCGGCCGGTCAGCCGACCAGCCGCGCGCCCGCCAGCCCGAGCTCGACCACCAGCACGAGCGAGGCCGCGATCACCAGCCGGAACAGGGTGCGCGTGGGCGGGCCGGTCAGCACCAGGCGGATGCCCGCCGCGGCGAGCACGACCACCGCGAGGGTCCCGATCACCGCGAGCACCACGCCCGTCTGGCGCACCGGCTGGTCGCCGACGAGCTGTCCGACGAGCACGAGCAGCGCGGCGACCACCAGCGACCCGAAGGCGACGACTCCGGAGAACCGCAGGCCGAGGCGGTGCGGGAAGCCGCGGACCCCGGTGGCCTCGTCGTCGACCAGGTCGGGGAGCACGTTCGTGCAGTGGATCGCGACGCCGAACACGGCGCCGGTCGCGATCGCCCACCAGGCGGGGACCCGGCCGTCGCCCGCCGCCACCGCCACCACCGGCAGCAGCCCGAAGGCGACCACGAACGGAGCGACCGACCAGACCGTGCGCTTGAGCCCCGCGTCGTAGGCCCAGCCCGCGGCGACCAGCACCAGGTGCGCGACCGCGGCGACCGGTCCGAGCACCAGCGAGAGCACCACGGCGGCCGCCGCCGTCCCCAGTGCGGCGGCGCGGACGGCGCCCACGCCGATCAGCCCCTGCGCGACCGGCTTGTCGGTGCGCCCCACCGCGCGGTCGCGGTCGGCGTCGATCCAGTCGTTCGCGAGCCCGATCGAGAGCTGCCCGAGCAGCACGGCGAGCGCCACCAGCACGACCTGCCCGAGCGGATGCCCGGACGCCGCCGCGATCACGGTCGCCAGCACGGTGACCGTCACGGTCGGCCCGGGGTGCGACGAGGCCAGCAGGAGTCGCACCCGGGACGTCATCCCGCCAGCCTACGGTCGCGGCGGCACAGCGGGGCGCCGGTCGCGCTCCCCGCCCCGGAGCGGGATCCAGCGTGGTCCGAGCGCGGCGCCCGCATCCGCCCGCGACGGGAATGGCCCGGGATGGGGCAGGGTTGCACCACCCGGCATCCCGACTCAGGAAGAAGGCCTCGTGGACCTCGTGCACTGGCTGTTCGACGCGCAGATCGTCATCGGCGAGCAGACCGTCCTCTGGCGGGAGGTCATCGGCAACGTCTTCGGGCTCCTCAGCGCCCTCGGCGGGATGCGGCGGAAGGTCTGGGCCTGGCCCGTCGGCCTCATCGGCAACGTGCTGCTGTTCACGGTCTTCATGGGCGCCCTGTTCGGCACTCCGAACCCCGTCAACCTGCTCGGCCAGGCCGGGCGGCAGGTGATGTTCATCCTGGTCAGCGTCTACGGCTGGTACCGGTGGACCCACCGCCCCGACGACTCCGCCACCCTGATCGAACCGCGCTGGGCGTCGTGGCGCACCCGCGGCCTGCTGGTGCTCGGGATGGTCGGCGGCACCGCGGTGTTGACGCCCGTGTTCCGCGCGCTCGGCTCCTACGAGCCGGTCTGGAGCGACGCGTGGATCTTCGTCGGCTCCGTCCTCGCCACCTACGGCATGGCGAAGGGCTGGACCGAGTTCTGGCTCATCTGGGTGGCCGTCGACCTGGTCGGCGTGCCGCTGCTGTTCTCGGCCGGCTACTACGCGTCGGGGCTGATGTACGTCTTCTACGGCGCGTTCACCCTGGTCGGCTTCTTCGTCTGGATGCGGCAGGGCACCCGTCCGTCCGCCGCTCCGATCACGGTCGGCTAGCTCTAGCAGCCCGCCGCCGCCGGCGGAAGTGGCCGTGCGGGAGGCGCTGTCGGTGGTCCACTGGGAGCGGAGGCGCCCGCCTCCCCACCAGGAACGGACGCCATGCTCTCCCTCGTCTACTCCAGCCGCACCTCCGCCGGCTTCACGGACGCCGACCTCCCCGCGCTGCTCGCCCAGTGCCGCGCGAACAACGAGCGCCTCGGCCTGACCGGCATGCTCCTGCACCGCGACGGCCGGTTCCTCCAGGTGCTCGAGGGGCCGGACGCGGTCCTGCGCGAGCGGATGGCCGTCATCGCCGCCGACGAGCGCCACGCGCAGCTGCGCACCCTCCTCGAGGAGCCGATCCGGGAGAGGCTGTTCCCGGAGTGGTCGATGGCGTTCGAGTCCGCCGCCGACGCCGAGGCCGCCGGGCTCCGCACCTCCTTCGACGACCTCGACGACGCCGAGGCCGAGAGCGCGACGCTCCCGGCCCTGCGCGAGCTCATCCGCTTCTTCCGCGAGCGGAGCTAGGCGGAGCTGGGCGGAGCTATACGGGACGCCGGGATCGCGGCCGGTCCGCCGCCGGAACCCGACGCCCGTCAGTCCTCCGCCGAGGGAGGAGCGAGCCGGTCGAGCCGCGCCAGGAGCGGGGCGAAGCCGTCGCCGAGCAGGGCGCTCAGCGGCTCGCCGAACCAGAACCGCCAGACGGCGTCGAGCTCCTCGCCGGTGATCCGTCCTCGGCGCAGGAGGATGCTCGCGATCGGGGCCGCCTCAGACGCGTACTCGTCGCGGGGAGCGCCGTCCTCGCGACCCGGCTCGAGTCCGTACGGATCGACCCCGTCGAGCTCCCGCAGGACGGCCGCCACCATCGCGTCACGGCGTTCCGCGGTCGCGCCGTCCTGATTCGTCGGTGCTCGGCGCTCCATCGCGAGAAGGTACCGAGCCCACTCCTCGTCGTCCATTCGTCGTCCCCGATCTCTCCGGATGCCGCGCCTTCTCGAGGCCTTTCTCTTCCTTCGGCGCCGGCTTGTCGAGGCACGGGGGAACCGCCTCTCCGACGGCTTGTCATCCCCCCGCGAGAAAGGCGCGGACGCCTTCCCGCGTCAGCCCCGAGGCGACGGCGAGCCGGTGCTCTCCGGCCCCGAGTCGGGCGGCTCCGCGGAGGGCCGCGGCCCTTTCTCCGCCCTCGCCGGAAGTCCCGCTCCGGAATGCCGCGAATTCCGCGGACACCTTATCGAGAGCGTCGACGACATCGCCGGACACGCTCTCCGGCGGCTCGCCGAGATCGACGCGCCAGCCTCTCCCGGACTTCTCGTCGCTGTCGTTCACACGCGGGAAAGTACCCCGGACCGCAGGGTGGCGCCTGTGATCGCCCGACGCCGTCGCGCCCCAGGGATCCGTCGTCGACTTCCGAGCGCACACGCCTCCCGGTCCGGAGAGGACGGCCTTCGAGGACTGTCCCGCTGACCTCGTCGCCGTGCTCCGCTCCGATGCGGCCTTCGCCTCGGCCGAGGTCTTCGACGGCTGACCCGACCGCGTCGACCACCCGCTGCGACGACCGCGGGGCGGAGGCGCGGATCGCGTCGTTCCGGCGCGCCCGCACCAGCGGTGCCGGAACGTCCGGCCGATCCGGGAGCGGCACCCGTCCGAGCCGTCGAGGTTCCGTCGGTGTGCAGGCCCCCGCGCCGAGGGACGTAAAGTGTGCTCACACGCGCCCGCGGACGGGCGAGCCGCCCGTGAGGGCGCCCCGGTCCTGCGTCGGAGGCGCCGATCACAGAGAGCCGCGGTGCCCGATGCCGGAAGACAAGCCCGCGTCGCGGGCGCCGAGCATCTACGACGTCGCCCGCGCGGCCGGCGTCTCGCACCAGACCGTCTCCCGGGTCCTGAACGACCACCCGAGCCTCCGCGCCGAGACGAAGAAGCGCGTGCTCGAGGTCATGGCCGAGCTCGACTACCGCCCCAACCTCGCCGCGCGGGCACTGGTCACCAGCCGCACCCGCACCGTCGGCGTGCTGTCCTCGCAGAGCCTGCAGTACGGTCCGGCCTCCAGCATCCAGGCCATCGAGGTGGCGGCGCGCGACGCGGGCTACCTCGTCGTCACGGCCAACGTCGACGGCACCGACGGCGCGTCGATCCAGGCCGGGATCCGGCATCTGCTCAACCAGGCGGTCGAGGGCCTCGTGGTCGTCGCCCCGCAGATCCGCGTCTTCGACATCCTCTCCGGAGTCGCGCTGCGCATCCCGCACGTGACGCTGCAGACGAGCGAGGACGACCGCGACGACGCGCTCTACGTCGACCAGATGGCCGGCGCCCGCATCGCCACCGGGCACCTGATCGACCTCGGGCACACCGAGATCGTGCACCTCGCCGGCCCGCAGGACTGGATCGAGGCCGAGGCGCGGATGCGCGGCTACCTCGCCGAGCTCGACCACCGCTCGATCCCGCTGCGCCCGCCGCTGCTCGGCGACTGGAGCGCCGAGCGCGGCCACCGCGTGGGCCTCGAGCTCTCGCGCTTCCTCGACTTCACCGCGGTGTTCGCGGGGAACGACCAGATGGCGCTCGGACTGATGAGCGCGTTCCACGAGCGCGGGGTCCGCGTGCCGGAGGACGTCAGCGTCATCGGCTTCGACGACATCCCCGAGGCTGCGTTCTACTGGCCGCCGCTGACCAGCGTCCGCCAGGACTTCGTGGAGCTCGGACGCCGGTGCGTGGCCGCGCTGCTCAGCCTGATCGAGGGCGACCGGCCGGAGAAGGCGGCGCCGATCGCTCCGCAGCTGGTCGTCCGCGGATCCACGGCCGTCCCCCGGAGCGCGAGCGTCACCGCCTCGCGCTGACCGGCGGCCGCGACGCCCTCGCGCCGCGACCGCCCGGGATCACTCGCCGTGAGCGGCGATCGACACGTCGTTCCAGCGCTTCCAGGTCTCGAGGCGCGACTCGTAGTCCGCCGTCGCGATGCCCAGCGGCGCGCGCCCGAAGAAGATCCGCAGCGGCGGCTCGTCCGCGTCCACGACCGCGAGGATCCCGAGGCGCGAGGCCCGCGGGTCGCCCTGCTGAGCGGCGGAGGGGCGTCGGCTCGCTGCCTCCCGGACCTCGTCGTACGCGGCGATCGGCTCGCTGCGCGACGCGGAGGGACCGGACCAGTCGGTCGAGTACCCGCCGGGCTCGACGAGGGTCACGTGGATCCCGAAGCCGGCGACCTCGGCGGCCAGCGACTGGGTGAAGCCCTCGAGCGCCCACTTCGACGCGTGGTACGCGCCGATCGAGGGGAACGCGCTGATGCCGCCGATGCTCGACACCTGGACGATATGGCCCGAGCCCTGCTCGCGGAGGATCGGCAGCGCGGCCTGGGTGACCCAGAGGGCGCCGAAGACGTTGGTCTCGAGCTGCGCGCGGACCTCCTCCTCGGTGAGCTCCTCGATCATGCCGAAGTGCCCGTAGCCGGCGTTGTTGATCACGACGTCCAGTCGGCCGAACCGGTCGGCCGCGGCCTGCACGGCGGCGAAGCCGGCCTCGCGGTCGGTCACGTCGAGGGTCAGCGGGAGGAACGTGTCCGGGTACTCCTCGACGAGGGCGTCGAGGGTCTCGATCCGGCGGGCGGTCCCGGCGACCGAGTCGCCGCGCTCGAGCGCCGCCTCGGCCCACTCGCGGCCGAAGCCCTTCGAGGCGCCGGTGATGAACCAGGTCTTCGTCATGGTGTGCGTCCTTTCGACAGCGCTGGACGCAACGCCGACGGCTCCGGCTCCCTTCCGGGGCCGGGGACCCTTGACACGAGCGGTCGGGGAGCGGACGACGCGCCGCCGGTGTCCCGTTACCGAGTCGAGACGTGCGCGTTGACATGAACGGCGCCGTCGGGTCTAGCATGACGCAATGTGATCGCTCACATGGCATCACATCTCCGCCCCGATCCCGAGGGCGGCCCTGCATCCACTGCATTCAATGACGAAGGAATCACAGTGACCACAATGAAGCGCGCTCTCATCGCCGGCATCGCCGGCGGAGCGATGATCCTCTCCCTCGCCGCCTGCTCCTCCGGAACCGGTGGCGGCTCGGGCTCGGGATCCGGCGACGGCGGCCTCGTCGGCGTCGCGATGCCGACCAAGTCGTCCGAGCGCTGGATCGCTGACGGCAACAACGTCAAGTCGCAGCTCGAGGAGGCCGGCTACCAGGTCGACCTGCAGTATGCCGAGGACGACATCCCCACCCAGGTCTCGCAGCTCGAGAACATGATCACCAAGGGCGCCAAGGCCCTGATCGTCGCCTCGATCGACGGCACCACCCTCACGAGCGTGCTCGAGGAGGCCAAGGCCAACGACATCCCCGTCATCGCCTACGACCGCCTCATCCGCGACTCCGAGAACGTGGACTACTACGCCACGTTCGACAACTACAAGGTGGGCGTCCAGCAGGCCACCTCGCTCCTCGCGGGCCTCGGTCTCACCGACCTCACCGGCGCGAAGGCCGCCGACGCCCCCGCCGGCCCGTTCAACGTCGAGCTGTTCGCCGGCAGCCCCGACGACAACAACGCCACGTTCTTCTTCAACGGCGCGATGGACACCCTCCAGCCGTACATCGACGACAAGACGCTCGTCGTGAAGTCCGGCGAGACCGACTTCAACACCGTGGCCACGCTCCGCTGGGACGGCGAGGTCGCCCAGAGCCGCATGGAGGACATCCTCACCAAGACGTACTCCGACGGCTCCAAGGTCCAGGGCGTCCTCTCGCCCTACGACGGCCTCAGCCGCGGCATCATCTCGGCTCTGACCGACGCCGGCTACACCGTCGGCTCCGACTTCCCGATCATCACCGGTCAGGACGCCGAGCTCGACTCCGTCAAGGCGATCATCGCCGGCGAGCAGTACGCGACCATCTACAAGGACACCCGCGAGCTCGCCAAGGAGGCCGTGAAGATGGCCCAGGCCGTGCTCGAGGGCACCGAGCCCGAGGTCAACGACACCGACACCTACGACAACGGCAAGAAGGTCGTCCCGTCCTTCCTGCTCGAGCCGGTCATCGTCACCAAGGACCAGATCCAGTCCGTCCTCGTCGACGGCGGCTACTACACCGACGCGGAAGTGAACGGCTAGTCCTCTCTCCTCACCCGAGAAGGAACACCCCGGGAGGGCGCCCACTGGGCGCCCTCCCCCACTACGAAGGAAGGGAGGCGGCGTGACCTCGAACATCCTCGAGATGCGCGGCATCACCAAGACGTTCCCGGGCGTGAAGGCGCTCCAGGACGTCACGCTCAACGCACAGCGCGGCGAAGTCCACGCGATCTGCGGGGAGAACGGCGCCGGCAAGTCGACGCTGATGAAGGTCCTGTCGGGCGTCTACCCCCACGGCACCTACGAGGGCGACATCGTCTTCGAGGACGAGGTGATGCAGTTCTCCAGCATCCGCGACTCGGAGGCGAAGGGCATCGTCATCATCCACCAGGAGCTGGCCCTCAGCCCCTACCTCTCCATCGCGGAGAACATCTTCCTCGGCAACGAGGTGCGCGGCTTCGGCGGCCTGATCGACTGGAACAAGACCAACCAGGAGGCGGCGGCGCTGCTGGCCCGCGTGGGTCTGCGCGAGAACCCGACCACCAAGATCATGGAGATCGGAGTCGGCAAGCAGCAGCTCGTCGAGATCGCGAAGGCGCTCTCCAAGCGGGTCAAGCTGCTCATCCTCGACGAGCCCACCGCGGCCCTGAACGACGAGGACTCGGACCACCTGCTCGACCTGATCCTGCACCTCAAGGAGCAGGGCATCACGTCGATCATCATCAGCCACAAGCTGAACGAGATCAAGAAGATCGCGGACACCGTCACGGTCATCCGAGACGGCAAGACCATCGAGACGATCGCGCACGACGACGTCACCGAGGACCGCATCATCAAGGACATGGTCGGCCGCGACCTCGACCACCGCTACCCGGACCACACGCCGCACATCGGCGAGGAGATCCTGCGCGTGGTCGACTGGACGGCCCACCACCCCCAGGACCCGACCCGCGTCATGGTGGACAAGGTCAACCTGACGGTGCACCGCGGCGAGATCGTCGGCATCGCCGGGCTCATGGGCGCCGGGCGCACCGAGTTCGCGATGAGCCTCTTCGGCCGCTCCTACGGCAGCCGCATCTCCGGCCAGGTCTTCAAGGCCGGCAAGGAGATCAAGATCCGCAACGTCTCGGAGGCGATCGCCCACGGGCTCGCCTACGCGACCGAGGACCGCAAGCACTACGGCCTCAACCTCATCGACGACATCAAGCGGAACATCTCGCTCGCGTCGCTCGACAAGGTCGCCCGCGGCGGACTCGTCGACGACAACCGCGAGTTCGAGGTCGCCAACGAGTACCGCGGCAGCATGAACATCAAGTCGCCGACCGTGCTCGCCAAGACCGGGAAGCTCTCCGGCGGCAACCAGCAGAAGGTCGTCCTGTCGAAGTGGATCTACTCCGACCCGGACGTCCTCATCCTCGACGAGCCCACCCGCGGCATCGACGTGGGTGCGAAGTACGAGATCTACACCATCATCAACCGGCTCGCGGCGCAGGGTAAGGGGATCATCGTCATCTCCTCCGAGCTGCCGGAGCTGCTCGGCATCTGCGACCGCGTCTACGCGCTGTCGGAGGGCCGGATCACGGGCGAGCTGCCCATCGCCGAGGCGACGCCCGAGGCGGTCCTCACCCTCATGACCCAGGAGAAGCAACGATGACCGATCTGCAGAACGAACCGTCCACCGCGGCCGGTGCGCAGGTGAAGCCCACCGAGAACGCCTTCACTAAGCGACTCAGCCACGTGCTGGGCGACCTCGGCAAGAACGGCATCTTCATCGCCCTCATCGTGGTGGTGCTGCTGTTCGAGGTGATGACCGGCGGAATCCTCCTCCGCCCCCAGAACATCTCGAACCTGATCGTCCAGAACGGCTACATCCTGATCCTCGCCATCGGCATGGTGATGGTCATCGTGGCCGGGCACATCGACCTCTCGGTCGGCTCGGTCGCGGCGTTCGTCGGAGCGATCTCGGGCGTCTTCGCGGTCAACATGGGTCTCCCGTGGTGGCTGTCGATCGTCCTCTCCCTCCTCATCGGCGCCCTGGTCGGAGCGTGGCAGGGCTTCTGGATCGCGTACGTCGGGATCCCGGCGTTCATCGTGACCCTGGCGGGCATGCTGATCTTCCGCGGCCTGGCGCTCGTCGTCCTCGGCAACGCGAACATCGGCTCCTTCCCGACCGAGTACCGCGCGCTGGGCAACGGCTTCCTCACCGACCTGTTCGGCGAGACCGACCTCGACCCGCTGTCGCTCGTCATCGGCGCGCTCGCGATCGTCGCCTTCGCCGTGCAGTCCGTGCGCACCCGCCGCGGCCGCCAGAAGTACGCGCAGAGCGTCGAGCCGGGCGCCTGGTTCGTCACCAAGCTCGTCCTCGTCTCCGTCGTGATCGCGGCCTTCTCCTTCGCGCTGGCCACCTTCAAGGGCATCCCGGTCACCCTGATCGTGCTCGCCGTGCTCGTCCTGATCTACGGCGTGGTCATGAACCGCTCCGTCTTCGGCCGTCACGTCTACGCGATCGGCGGCAACCTGCACGCCGCGGAGCTGTCCGGCATCAAGACCCGCAACGTCACCTTCTGGCTGTTCGTCAACATGGGCGTCCTCGCGGCGCTGGCCGGCCTCGTCTTCACCGCGCGACTCAACCTCGCCGGCCCGAAGGCGGGCGACGGCTTCGAGCTCGAGGCCATCTCGGCCGCCTTCATCGGCGGCGCGGCGGTCCAGGGCGGCGTCGGCACCATCGGCGGGGCGATCATCGGTGGTCTCATCATCGGCGTCCTGAACAACGGCATGTCGATCATGGGCATCGGCATCGAGTGGCAGCAGGCGGTCAAGGGCCTCGTGCTCCTGCTCGCGGTCGCCTTCGACGTCTACAACAAGCGCCGCTCGGGCGGACGCTAGGCCCTGCGGTCGTGCCCGACTGGTCGCGGTTCCTGCCGCTGAGCACCGGGCCCTCGGTCGACGAGACGGGCGTCAGCAACGACTGGCGCCCCCTCGTCGCCGAGAGGCTCGACCGCCTCGCCGTCCTGGCCGCCTCCCCCTCCACCACGGAGGGCGAGGCGGCCAGTGCCGTCTCCCGGGACGCCCTGCTCGGAGAGCTCGTCGTGCGGCTCTCGAGCAGCACCGGCCAGCGCCTCGCGACGCGGATGGGCGCCCGAGAGGCCTCCTCCCCTCCTCCTCCCGCCGAGATCGCCCCGGCCCTGGCCGCTCTCGCCTCCGCTCGCCGCGCCGGCGCCGGTCCCCGCTCGGTCGCCGAGCTGGTCGAGGTCGTCCGCGTCGAGCTCGCCCTCTCCCCCGAGCCGCTCGCCCTCTCCTCCCGCATCACCGGCGGGGTGGCCCTGGACCGCCTGCAGCGCGCGCCGCTCGCGATCCGCGCCGCCGTCCGCGGTCGCACCCTCGCTCCGACCGACGCGGAGTGGGAGCTCGGCTCCGGCCCCGCCCTGCGCGTGCCGGCCGACGCGATCCTCCGATTACTGCTCGGCCTCGGGCCCTTCCCCGCCGAGCCGACCGCCTAGGCGGCGCCGCCACCTGCCCCCGGGCGGAGGCGGCGCCGCGCCGGTCGTAGCATCGGAGGATGTCGCGCTCACTGCCGAGAAGCACCCCGTCCGCCCGCTCCGTCGACGCCGAGGGAGTGCTGGCCTTCGTCGAAGGGGTCGAGGCCGCTCCTGGCGTCGAGCTGCACGGCCTGATGGTCGTGCAGGGCGGCGACGTCGTCGCCGAGGGCTGGTGGGCGCCGTACTCGGCCGAGCGGCCGCACCTCTTCTACTCGCTGAGCAAGAGCTTCACCGCGACCGCCGTCGGCCTCGCGGTCGCCGAGGGCCTGGTCGACCTGGACGCCACCGTCCTCTCGTACTTCCCCGAGCTCGACGACGAGATCACCGACCCGCGCTCGCGTGCGATCCGCGTCCGCCACGTCCTCGCGATGGCGAGCGGCCACTCCGCCGAGACGATCGACCGCGCCGAGGAGACGGATCCGGTCGACCTGGTGCGCGGCTTCCTCCTCCTCCCGCCGGAGCAGGAGCCGGGCAGCGTCTTCGCCTACAACCAGCCCTGCACCTTCGCCGCCGCCGCGATCGTGCAGCGCGTGAGCGGGCAGTCGCTGACCGACTACCTGCGCCCGCGCCTGCTCGATCCGCTCGGCATCGGCGAGGTCGCCTGGCATCGCGACGACTCGGGGCGCGAGCTCGGCTACAGCGGGCTGCACGCCACCACCGAGGCGGCAGCTGCGCTCGGACTGCTGTACCTGCAGGAGGGGCGCTGGGGCGACCGGCGGATCCTCTCGCCGGAGTGGGTCGCCGAGGCGTCCCGCGCGCACGTCCCGACCCACGAGGACGGCGGACCGGACTGGCAGCAGGGCTACGGCTTCCAGTTCTGGCGGTCGCTGCACGGCTACCGCGCGGACGGCGCGTACGGGCAGTTCAGCCTGATCGTGCCCGAGCACGAGCTCGTGATCGCGCTGACCGGCCAGACCTCGGACACGCAGACGCTGCTCGCGCTCGCCTGGGAGCACCTGCTCCCCGCCGTCGGCCGAGGGTCCACGGCGGAGGCCGACGCCCGACTGGCCGACCGGCTGTCGGAGCTCGCCCTGCCCCCGCTCGAGGGCGCCTCCCCCGCGACCGGGAGCTACACGCCGGTCGGATCGTGGCCCGACGCCGTCGAGGTGACGGCCGACGAGGGCGGCTGGACGCTCGCGCTGATCGAGGGCGACGAGCGCTTCGCCGTGACGCCCGGCGCAGGAGCCTGGACCGTCGACGGGCCGTTCGCGGCGAGCGCCGGACCCTCGGGCGACAGCGTGCTGGTCGACGTCGTGTTCCTCGAGACCCCGCACCGCCTGCACATCGAGCTCGCTCCCGACCGCACCGCCCGCGTCCGCTGGGAGACGGAGCCGCTGCACGACGGCCCGCTCGCCGGACTGCGCGCCCCGCGCTGACGGCAGGACCCGCTCCGCTCATCCGTCGCGAACGGCCCGTCCGCCCCTCGACGACGGGCCGTGGCGACGGATCGAGAGGGGTCGCGCTCGGCCGTGCGGACCGCGCCCATCGGGCGGTGCTCACCGGGGGTCGACGAGTCGAGGAGCGGAGTGGGCACGAGGGTCCTTCCTGGGTGGCGGCGCTCTGGCACAATCGTCGGAGCGCTGCTCCGGAACATTGCGGAGCACTGCTCCGGAACGTGGTGGAGCTGCGCTCGGAGGCATTATGGAGCGCCGCTCCGACAAGCAAGGAGAACCGATGAGCGACCGTGCGCCCCGCACGCCCGGCCGACCGCGGACGAGTCGCGACGCTCTGCTCGCCGCCGCGGCGACGGTGTTCGTGGCCTCCGGGGTGGACGCGCCGGTCCGCGAGATCGCGGCGGAGGCCGGCGTCGGCATGGGGACGATCTACCGGCACTTCCCGACCCGCTCGGAGCTCGTGGTCGCCGTCTACCGCCACCAGGTCGAGGCCTGCGCGGAGGCGGGCCCACGGCTGCTCGCCGACAGCGCGACCCCGGAGGCCGCCCTCCGGGCCTGGGTCGCCCACTTCGTCGACCTCCTGGTGACCAAGCACGGCCTCGCCGGTGCGCTCCAGGGCGACAGCGCCGGATCCGACGCCCTGCACGCGTACTTCGTGGAGCGGCTCGTCCCCGTCTGCGGCGACCTGCTCGGGGCGGCACGACCCGCCCGGATCCCGGCGTCGAGTCTCAGCGGCTACATGCTCCTCAAGGGCATCGGCAACCTCTGCATCGGCGCCGCCCACGATCCGGACTACGACGCCGACACCCTCGTGCAGGCCCTCGTCACCGGAGCGCTGCAGGCGGATCAGCCCTGATCGCCTCCACGGTCCGCTCGACCGCGTCCTCGACCGCCGCCCGGCGGCTCGCGTCGTCCTCGCGCTCGGACTCGTGGACGAAGACGGCTGCGCCGCGCCGGGCTCCGCAGTAGTCGATGATCCCGTGCTGGATCTGCGTCAGCAGCGCCTGCTCGTAGCCGTGCCGCTCGTAGGTCCCGGCGGAGTCCCCCGCGACGAGGACGAGGTGGACGGTCAGAGCGCCGAGCCTGCGCTGCGTGCCGTGGACGGGGTCGATGTCGAAGGCCCAGCCGGTGAGGAAGACGCGGTCGATCCAGCCCTTCAGCAGCGCGGGCATCGACCACCAGTAGACGGGGAAGACGAGCACGAGGTGGTCGACGCCGTCGAGCCGGCGCTGCTCGCGGAGGACGTCGTCGGGAACCGGGCCGACACCGCGGTAGCGGTCCCGGTCGGCCGCGCCGAACCGCGGATCGAAGCCCTCGGCGTCGAGGTCGGCCGTCTCCACTCCGTCGGGGCCGAGCTCCTCCCGCAGCCGCCGGGCGAGGGCGGCGGTGAGGGAGTCGCGGTCGGGGTGCGCGGTGACGAGGAGGGTGCTCACCGCTCCAGTGAACCGCACCCGCCCTGCGGCACCCCTGGCACGATGACCCGGTGACTCCGCACCGCTCCCCCAGCCGCCCCGACGTCGTCTCCGTCGAGCTCGTCGGTGGACCGGAGCCGCTCGAGCTCGCCCTGCACGAGCACGACCCCGAGTGGTCCGCCCTGTTCGAGGAGCACCGGCGGCGCATCCTCGAGGCCGTCCCGGGCGTACGGGTCGAGCACATCGGCTCGACCTCCGTTCCGGGCCTGCCCGCGAAGCCGATCGTCGACGTGCTGGTCGTCGTGCCCGACGTCACGGCGGAGGAGGACCACGTCGCGCCGCTGCTCGAGGCCGGCTACGTCCTGCGCACCCGCGAGCCCGGGCACCGGCTGGTCCGCACGCCCGGACGGGACGCCCACGTCCACATCTACGAGGAGGGTCATCCCGCGATCGACGCGTACCTCCTCCTGCGCGACCGGCTGCGCACCGACCCGGCCGACCGCGAGCTCTACCGCAGCACGAAGGCGTCTCTCCTCCTCCGGCGCTGGGAGGACGGGAACGACTACGCCGACGCGAAGTCCGCCGTGATCGCGGCCATCCTCGAGCGCGCGAGATCCTCGCAGCCCTGAGATCGATATCCGGAAGAACTGAGCGGGCTCGATAGCGCTCGCCAGGCGGTCGGCGGCTAGGCCGCACCGCACGTTCGATCGCCTCGAGCCCTCCGGCTCGGGGGCGATCGCGGTTCGGGCGTCGGAGCTTCCGAATGTCCATATGTGAAAACCTAGGGGTATTAGGATCAACGCGTGCCCCGTCGCTCCCTCACCCGCTCCGCCGTCATCGATCGCGCCGCCGCGATCGCCGACGCCGATGGTCTCGCCGCCGTGACCCTGGCCGCCGTCGCCCGCTCGCTCGAGGTGCAGACGCCGAGCCTCTACACGCACGTCCGCGATCTCGCCGCACTCCGCGACGGCGTCACGGTCCTGGCCCTCGACGAGCTGTCCGACCGCATCGCCGTCGCGATCGCCGGACGCTCCGCCCGGGAGGCGCTGGACGGCTTCGCCGACGCCCACCGCTCCTTCGCGCGCGAGCGGCCGGGCCTGTGGGAGTCGCTGCAGCGCACTGCGGGGCCGGACGCGGTCGCCGCCCCGGCCGCCCGCCGCGTCGTGCAGCTCACAGATGCGGTCCTCCTCGGCTACGCGATCCCCGCCGAGGACCGGGTGCACGCCGTCCGAGTGACGGGCGCCGCTCTGAACGGCTTCCTCACCCTCGAACGGCTCGGGAGCTTCGCGCACAGCAGCCCGACCCCCGCGCAGTCGTGGAGCGAGCTCCTCGCCTGCCTGCACTTTCTTTTCAGCCACTGGACCCGCCGGAAGGACATCCCCGCATGATCAGCACACCCCTCACCGAACGGCTCGTCCACGGCGCGATCGAGCTGGAGGAGGTGCCCCGCGGAGTCCGGCCGCACCGCCTCCCCCGCGCGGTCCGCGAGCGCGATGCGGATGCGCAGCTCCTGCTGATGGAGGCGCAGCCCTCGGGTGTCCGGATCTCCTTCGTCACCGAGGCGCGACGGATCGAGCTCGACGTGCACGCGACACGGGTCGCCTATCGGGGGCTGCCCCGGCCGCGCGGCGCAGTCGACGCGGTCGTCGACGGCGAGATGACCGCCTCCCACGCGCTCACCGGAGGCGACGCGATCGAATTCGACCTCGCGACCGGTGACCGGGCCCTCCTCCCCGGACCTCTCGACACGGTCGGGCTCGACCTCCCGGCCGGGCCGTCTCGCGTGGAGCTGCTCCTCCCGCACAACGAGGCGGTGGACCTCGTGGCCCTGCGGTCCGACGCACCGCTCGAACCCGCGCCGCTCTCCGGCCCCGTCTGGCTGCACCACGGCAGTTCGATCAGCCAGGGCTCGAACGCGGCGCGCCCCTCGGGCATCTGGCCGGCCGTGGCCGCCCGGGCGAGCGGCGCCCGCCTGGTGAACCTCGGCTTCGGCGGGAGCGCACTCGTCGACCCCTTCACCGCTCGCGTGATGCGGGACACTCCTGCCGACCTGATCAGTGTCGCGCTCGGCACCAACCTCGTGAACCTCGACGGCATGCGCCGCCGCACCTTTGTGCCGGCGGTGCACGGCTTCCTCGACACGATCCGCGAGGGCCATCCCGCGACGCCGCTGCTCCTCGTCACTCCGCTCTTCTGCGGGATCCACGAGGACACGCCGGGGCCGGGCGACGTCGATCCCGCGTCCTTCACGACCGGGGCGCCGCGCTTCGTCGCGACCGGCGACCCGGGCGACACCGCGAACGGACGGCTGACCCTGCGGATCGTCCGCGAGGCGCTGGCCGAGGTCGTCGCCGCGCGCTCCGACGACCCGGACCTGCGACTGCTCGACGGGCTCGCGCTCTACGGGCCGGACGACGCCCAGCGGCTCCCGCTCCCGGACGGCCTGCACCCGGATCCGGAAGCGCACGAGCTCATCGGCCGCCGGTTCGCGGAGCTCGCCTTCGGCCCGGGCGGGGCGTTCGCGCCGGAGCGCTGAGCGGCCAAGACGGAGCCCGGGCGGCCGTCCGACGCCCGGCCGTCGGTCGACCTGAATGTTGACGTCATCAGAGCCTCGTGGAAGCCTGATGTTTGCGTGAACATGCGCGAAGTCCCCGGTGCAAAGGAGCACAGCATGACGTCTCGACCACGAACGGCCGCCGCGGCGGTGGCCGCGCTGCTCGTCGCAGCGCTCCTGGGAACAGGAGCGCAGTCGGCCTCGGCCGCCGTGGCCACGGATCCCGACGACGGAGTGCCGCGCACCTCGACGCCCGTGACCTACACCGACTACCCGGCGGTCCAGGACCCGGGCAGCACCGCGGCCGGCTACTTCCAGCCCTACTGGTACGACACCGACGGCCGCCACATCCAGGCGCACGGCGGCCAGATCGTCACCGTCGAGGAGGGCGGTCAGCAGGTCCAGTACTGGTACGGCGAGGACCGCACGAAGGGCTACTGGAACAGCCCCGGAGTCGCGGTCTACCGCTCCACCGACGGCCACAACTGGGAGAACAAGGGCACCGCGCTCCGCAGCGTCTCGGCTCCGGCCGACCTCGAGGCCCCCTACTTCGACGCGCTCTACGACACCGTCGACGACTCCGGAGCCCCTCGCGCCGACCGCATCGCGGAGCTCGACTACCACCTCGACACGACGCAGGCCTCGCCGAACACCGCCATCTTCGAGCGCCCCAAGGTCCTCTTCAACGAGAAGACCGGCAAGTGGGTCATGTGGTGGCACTCCGACGGCCGCACCACCCCGGGTGGCAGCACCTACGCGCGCTCGATGGCGGGAGTCGCCGTCTCGGACAGCCCGACCGGGCCCTTCACGCTCCAGGGCGTCTACCGCCTCTACAACCGCACGGACTACAAGGCCTGCACCACCTCCGCCGTGCCCGGGCAGGCCCGGGACATGACCGTCTTCCAGGACGAGGACGGCACCGCGTACATCTCCTACTCCTCCGAGGAGAACTACTCGCTCTACGTGGCGAAGCTCGACGCCGACTACACCAACGTCGAGCGGACCACCACGACCGACACCCTCGACGCGAACCAGTACTCGGCCGACGGGACGTACCCCTACGTCTTCGCCGACGGTGCGGCCGGAGCACCGGTGCGCGGCACCGACTTCCAGATCGTGAAGGAGTGCGGACACCTCGAGGCGCCCGCGATCTTCGCCAACGGCGGCAAGTACTACACGATCGCCTCCGGGGCGACCGGCTGGGCGCCGAACCCGCAGACCTACTACACCGCCGACTCGATCCTCGGCGCGTGGACCCGCGGAGTCGAGAAGGGCGACGCCGACGAGAACGTCGCCTACAACGCGATCCCGGAGGGCGGCGACGGCCTGCTCTCGATCGGCGACTCCCGCAAGACGACCTTCGGCTCGCAGTCGACGAACGTCCTCACGCTCGCTCCCGGGAAGTACGTCTACATGGGCGACCGGTGGAACGAGGGCAAGTCGGACTCGACCTACGTCTGGCTCCCGATGACGGTCGGCGAGAACGGCCGCCTCGAGATGCGGAACCCGGCTCAGGAGGACCCGGCGCGCTGGGGATCCGGCTGGAACCTCTCCTACTGGGACGACAAGGGGGTCGGCGAGGGCGTCTGGTCGGTCGTGGACGCCCGTCTGCCGAAGCAGGTCCGCCGCGGCGCCGACATCGCCGCCGCGCTCCCCTCGACGGTCTCGGTCGCGAGCAACGGCTCGACCCGCGACGTCGCCGTGACCTGGGCCGCCCCCGGCCCCGCCGAGCTCGGCACGGTGCAGGTGACGGGCACGCTCGCCGCCGACGCCGGATTCTCCTCCGGCCGCCGCTTCACCCGCATGATCGAGGTGGCGGAGCCGAGCATCGCGAACCTCGCTCCCGGAGCGTCCGTCGCGGTCTCGAGTCGCACGGACCTCGCCGGCAAGCTCATCGACGGCGACGTGAAGGGCAAGGGCTGGGACGACTGGTCCTCGGCCGGCTACCCGCGCGACAGCCGCCTCTCCTTCTCCTGGGGCGCGGCGCAGAACCTCGACTCGGTCACGGTCAGCACCTACAAGGACGGTGCGACCGCCACCTGGCCGTCGAGGATCGAGGTCGAGTACCAGGTGAACGACGCATGGACGACTTCCTCCGTCGCCAGCACCCTCAGCCAGGCCGCGACCGGATCCGCCCCGACGGCGATCCTCGACCTGTCCTCCCTGCCCGACACCACGGGCCTCCGCCTGCACCTCACCAGCGCGGCGAACACGTGGCAGTCGGTCTCGGAGGTGCAGATCTGGGGCACCGCGCCGCCGACGAACGTCTGCCGCGTTCCCGGGGCCGCAGTCTCGGCGTCGTTCAGCCAGACGAAGTACGCGACCCTCCCCGCGAAGAACGCCTGCGACGGCAACGTGAGCACCCCCTGGTCGACCTGGACCGACGGCACCTTCGCCGGCAGCGCCGAGTTCACGCTGACGAACACCGAGGCGCACCGCGTCGCCGGGCTCACCTTCACCAACACCGAGGGCACCCTGGCGTCGGTGAGCGTGGCCTACCGCGCCGAGGACGGCACCTGGAAGCCGACCACCGCGCAGAACGTCGCTCCGGCGGCGAACGGCACGCTGACCACGATCCCGTTCGCGGCGGTCTCGGCCACCGGCCTGAAGCTGACCTTCTCCACGCCGGGCTCGTTCCTCAAGATCGGCGAGATCGTCGTCCCCGAGGCGGCCGCCCCGGCGCTGACGGTGCCGGTGACCGTGACGTCGCGCTGCGTCGCCGGGAAGGCGGTGCTGACGGTCCTCGCCAAGAACGGCGGCACCGCTCCGATCGACGTCGCGATGGCCTCGGCCTACGGCTCGAAGACGGTCACCGCGGTGGCCGCGGGCGCGAGCGGATCCTCCGCGTTCACCACCCGCCTGGCGAGCATGCCGGGCAGCCAGGTGACGGTGACCGCCACGGCGGGCTCCGAGACCTTCGCGCAGACGGTGGCCTACCCGGCCCGCGTCTGCTGAGCGCACGGCGGCCGGTCGACCGGCCGTGAGGGAGGAGGGAGTGCCCGTGGGCGCTCCCTCCTCTGCATGTGCGGCACATCATCCGAGGCGCAGGGCGAGTGCGGGCTCGAGGCGCGCGGCTCAGGGCTCCAGATGCCGAAGGACGTGCCGGGCCTGGGCGGGAGCGCCGTCACGTCGATCTCCGCGGGCGGGAAGGAACAGCCGCTCCCCCGCAGGTGCTCCCCGAGAAGGAGATCGGTCGCCTGATCGATCCGGCTCAGCGCCGCCTCGTCGAGGAGGTGGGCGCACGAGCATGGCCGAGCCCGCTGGCGCGCTCCGCGGCACTCCACCCGGAAGCGGGGGTGCAGAGCTCTTCACGCTCCTGGTAGTAATCACAGGCGGGCGCATCGCAGAGCCCGCAGAACTGGACCGTCCGTGACCCGCACCACCCGCGCTCTCGCCGCGTTCGCCCCGACGACGACCCTCGTGCTCTCCGTGGTGTTCGCCTCCGCCGCACTCGCGCCCGAGGCGATGACCGCCCCGGAAGCGGTGTCGACGCCGACCGCCGCCTCGCCCGCGGAGGATGCGGCGGCGACTGCGGACCCCTCCGCTCCCGGTGCGGGATCCGGCGCCTCCGACCGCCGCTCCTCGAGCCCCTCCTCCGCAGGCCCCGTCGAGCCCGCGCAGCCGACGACCGGCTCCTCCCCCGTGAACCGGCGCTGGAGGGCGGTGGAGCCCGACTCGGCGAGCGCCCTCACCGGCCCGAGCGCCTCGATCGGAGCCGACCACCTCGGCTGCACCC
>NZ_PSWC01000037.1:0-20903 GCF_002931535.1 Rathayibacter sp. AY1C6
GGGGAGTGCGCGGGACGCGGCTGCGCGCCGCAGGGCTGCCGGCAGCAGCGGGACCCGGTCGACGTCGAGCCGCTGCTCCGCCCTCGTCCGCGTGGATCGCCGGCGTCCGCGGCTCCGGCTTCACGCTGCTGGTGATGGGGATCATGATCCTCGCGGTGGTCGTGCTCGCCCCGAGCATCAAGAACTTCGTCGAGCAGCGCGCCGAGATCGCCGAGCTGCAGCGCTCGGTCGACGCGGCCAAGACCCAGGCGCAGAACCTCGACGAGCAGCGTACCCGCTGGTCCGACCCGGCGTTCATCCGCGCGCAGGCCCGCGAGCGGCTGTACTTCGTGATGCCCGGCGAGGTGAGCTACCTCGTGCTCGACGACGTGACGCTCGCCCAGCAGGCGCAGCAGCCCGCGAGCGACACGGTGCAGGAGACCCCGAGCGACTGGGCCGGCTCCCTGCTGTCCTCGATCGCGGTCTCGGGCCTCGGCGAGCCGACCGCCGATGAGCTGACACCGACTCCGTAGCTCCCGCCCTACCCGTCGCTCCCGCCCGGCCCCGCGTACACTGGAGCGTCCTCCCGGCCGTCCGTCCTCTGGAGCCCCCGTGACCACGCCCCCCTTCGATCCGCCGTCCGAGCGCGACATCGCGGTCGTCTCCGCCCAGCTGGGCCGTCCCGCCCGGGACGTCGTCGGGATCAGCGCACGCTGCGTCTGCGGCGACCCGACGGTGGTCTCCACGAGCCCCCGCCTGTCCGACGGCACGCCGTTCCCCACCTTCTACTACCTGACCCACCCCGCCGCGACGGCCGCGATCTCGCAGCTCGAGGCCACCCAGGTCATGGTCGAGTACAACGCGATGCTCGCCGAGGACGAGGAGCTGCGCGAGGCGTACGCCGCTGCGCACCGGGCGTTCCTGGCCGACCGCGAGAGCGTCGGCTCCGTCCCCGAGATCGCGGGCATCTCCTCCGGGGGCATGCCCTCGCGGGTGAAGTGCCTCCACGCCCTCGCCGCGCACGCCCTCGCGGCGGGCCTCGGCGTCAATCCGATCGGCGATCTGGCCCTGGCCCGCGCCGACTGGTCTCCCGAGCGCTGCGCCTGCAGGCCGCTCGACGCGTAGCCGCTCCTACCGGAGCCACGGAGGCGCCACCACCGGCGCGCTCTTCGCTAAGCTGATTCCCAGTCGGGGTCAGTGCTGCCCACCGCATCGAGAGCGGGCACTTCGCATTGCGTGAGGGTGTTCGCATTGTCCATCCCTCTTGGAGAGTCAACCGTGCCCAGAATCCTGATCGTCGGAGGCGGCTACGCCGGCTTCTACACCGCGTGGAAGCTCGAGAAGCAGCTCCGCCCGCACGAGGCAGAGGTCACGATCGTCGACCCGCTGCCCTACATGGCGTACCTGCCCTTCCTCCCCGAGGTCGCCGCGGGGTCGATCGAGCCGCGCCACGCGATCGTCTCGCTCCGCCGCCACCTCAAGAAGACCGCGATCCTCGCCGCCAAGGTGACGAAGATCGACCACGCGAACCGCACCGCGACGATCACCCCGACCGTGGGCGAGCCCTACGAGTTCGAGTACGACCAGATCGTCGTCACCGCCGGCTCCGTCTCGCGCACCTTCCCGATCCCGGGCGTCGCCGACAACGCGATCGGCCTGAAGACGATCGAGGAGGCGACCGCGATCCGCGACCGCATGCTCACGAACTTCGACAAGGCCGCGTCGCTCCCCGCCGGCCCCGAGCGCTCGCGCCTGCTGACCGTCACGGTCGTCGGCGGCGGGTTCGCGGGCATCGAGGTCTTCGCCGAGCTGCGCTCCTTCGCGAGCGCGCTGCTCAAGCGCTACCCCGAGATCGACTTCGAGGAGACGCAGTTCCACCTCATCGAGGCGATGGGCCGGATCATGCCCGAGGTCGCCCTCGAGACGAGCCACTGGGTGCTGAAGAACCTCGACCAGCGCGGCGCCACCGTGCACCTCGACACGCAGCTCAAGTCGGCCGAGAACGGCGTCATCCAGATGTCGACGGGCGAGAGCTTCGAGTCGGACCTCATCATCTGGACCGCGGGCGTCATGGCGAACCCGTCGATCAAGAACTCCGACCTGCCCATCGAGGAGCGCGGCCGCCTGCGCGTGCGCGCCGACCTCCGCGTCGGCCACGACGACGTGCTCGTCGAGGGCGCCTGGGGCGCCGGCGACGCGACGGCCGTCCCCGACCTCACCGGCGGCGGCGTCGGCGGCTTCTGCGTGCCGAACGCCCAGCACGCCGTCCGCCAGGGCAAGCTCATGGCCAAGAACATCACCGCGGTGCTCCGCGGCGAGGAGCCGGTCGACTACGTGCACAAGAACCTCGGCGCGGTAGCGGGCCTGGGCATCGGCATCGGCGTGTTCCAGTCCGGCAAGATCGCCGTGAAGGGCTTCCCCGCCTGGGTGATGCACCGCGGCTACCACGGTCTCGCCATGCCCTCGTGGGAGCGCAAGTTCCGCGTGGTCTGGGGCTGGTGGAACAACCTCTGGCTCGGCCGCGACATCGCCTCGATCGAGGCCCGCGAGTACCCCCGCGGCTCCTTCGAGACCTACGCGTCGCGTCCGCGTCCGGCGGCCCCGGCCGCCGAGGCTCCGGCCGCGCAGGCCCCGGCGCAGATCCCCGGCCAGGCCGGTGCTCCGGTCCCGGTCGGCGGCGAGCCCGCCAAGTCCTGACACCGCCGCCGGGAGGGTCGCTCCTCCCGGTGGTCGCCCCCATAGCCCAATCGGCAGAGGCAGACGACTTAAAATCGTCTCAGTCTGGGTTCGAGTCCCAGTGGGGGCACTCCGTCCGACGTGCCGCTCTCTAGGCGGCGCGGGCGTGCGCGCTGCGTCGAGCGGGCTCGAGCAGCCCGGCCTCGAGGGCCTGGGTGATCTCGCCCGGGGTGCAGTCGGCGCAGAGCACGACGAGCTCCTCCTCGGTGTCGCGGCCGCCGGAGCGGTCGAGGACGACGGCGTCGGTTCCGCAGAGTGCGCATTCGATCATGCGGGTACCGTATGTCCGACCTCCGACATGCGCGCGGCAGCGCCCCGGCGCGTCTCGCCCGGATCCGGCAGGGCGCCGGGCGCGCCTCCGGACCGGTCGTCCTTCCGGCCGGAGGAGCCCGGTGTTCGGGAATCGGACGAGGATCCCGCGCGCCCGCGCCGCCTCGCCTAGAGTCGTCACCGGGCGGTTCCGAGCCCGGGCGCCCGCGTCCGGATGCGAGCCGCCCGGTCCACGGCGGGCGCCGGAACGGTCCCGCTTCTCGTGCCCGCGGGCACCGTCATGCACCGCCCGGCGACGGGCGGCCGGGAGGCCCCCATGGGGAAGCTGCTCTACGGAGCCTCGGGAGTCGAGATCGAGTTCGACGACCGCACGCTCACGCACGTCCAGATCGTCATCGCCAACAAGCTGCGCCGCCGCGAGAGCTTCTTCTTCTCCTGGCGGGACGACCCCGCGGTCGGCGACGGCCGCTCGAGCATCTGGCTCGACCCCTCCGTGCCCCTTTACTTCAAGTACTTCGGCGGACGGGTCCCCTCGATCAACCGCACCTGGATCGACCTGCTGACCGTCTCGGCGAACTCGTCCGGCGGGCTGCAGCTCGTGCAGGAGCCGGACGCCGCCCCCACCCCGCCGCCGAAGGGCGAGCAGGGCGCCTGACCCCCACCCGCCACGCCCCGGAGAAGAGCCCCATGCAGCGCGACGTCTCGGCCCACCTGACCCTCGACGTCGCGGCTCCGGCCGCCCTCGTCCTCTCGATCGCGGTGGCCGACGCGTACGGGGCGGAGGAGTCGCTGACGCTCACCGTCGACGGCCGCCCGCTCGCCGCTCGCGAGGTGATCGACCAGCACGGCACCCGGCTGCACGTGCTCGACGCGCCGGTCGGGCACCTCGTCGTGGACTACTCCGCGCGCGTCCTAGGACGCCTCGATCCGCTCGAGGGCGACGAGGTGGACCGGCTGCGGTACCTGCGGCCGAGCCGCTACGCCGAGTCGGACGTGCTGTGGGCGACGGCCCGGGCCGAATTCGCCGGCCTCGCCGGGGCGGACCTCCTGCACGCGGTGAGCTCCTGGGTCGGCACGCGGCTGGCGTACGTCCCCGGCTCGAGCCTTCCGACGGACGGGGCCGAGCGGACGCTGCTCGCCCGCCGCGGCGTCTGCCGCGACTTCGCGCACCTCGTCGTCGCCCTCCTCCGTGCGCTGGACGTGCCCGCCCGACTGGCGGCCGTGTACGCCCCGGGACTGCAGCCGATGGACTTCCACGCGGTCGCGGAGGCCTGGATCGAGGGGGAGTGGCGGGCGGTCGACGCGACGACGCTCGCGCCGCGGTCGAGTCTCGTGCGGATCGCGACGGGACGCGACGCGGCCGACACCGCGTTCCTCGGCGTCTACGGCGGCATCGCGACGCTGCGCGAGCTGACGGTCGGCGCCGTGGCCGACGTGCTGCCGGGCGACGACCTCGACCGGCCCGTCTCGATCGGCTGAGCGGGCGGCCGAGGCCGGCTACTCCGACTCGACGAAGCGCCGCCAGGCCCAGATCGACGTGCACACCGCGCTGAAGGCGACGACGGCGAAGAGCACCGGACCCGCTCCGCCGTCGGTCGACCAGGACGCGATGGTCGGGGTGAGCAGCACGAACAGCACGGTCGTCGCGAGGAGCGTGAGCCCGAGCCAGAGCAGCGGGGACCAGCGCAGGATGCTGCGGCCGGCGGGGCGCCCGACCGGGAACAGCAGCACCACGCTCGAGCCGACCGAGATCAGCGTGGTCGCGCTGAGCACCTCCGCGGCGAGCACGGAGCCGAACGAGCCGTCGGGCGGGACCACGGCGGAGGCGCCCCAGGCGAGTCCGGCGAGGCCCAGCAGCGAGACGACGCGGACGGTGGAGAGCTTCGCCCGGTCGACGGCGGATGCGCCCTCGGGGAGGACGAGGCCGATCACCACGCCGAAGAGGAGCGCCGGGTCCAGTCCCGCGAAGCGCGAGACGAGAGCGGCCGCCGCGACCAGGAGCAGCGCGCGCGGAGCGGCGACGACGCCGATCCCGCTGACGCCGATCCGTCGGCCGACCAGCGCGGGGACGGCGGCGGCGACCGCGTTGACCACGGCGACGGCCACGATGACGGCGATCAGCAGGCGCAGGTAGGCGGGCTGGCCGTCGACGCGTCCCGAGAGCAGGACGAGGCCGGCTGCGCAGCCGATCATCCCGACGACCATCAGGCGCGGCGAGGCGGGACCGGTGTCCGGCTTGTCGTCGTACTCGACGGCGGCGCGGTTGCGGCCCGTGAGGTGCCAGCTGCGTTCGGCACGGGGCGCGCGCCCGGCCGCGGCGAGGCGGGCCGGCACGACGACCAGGGCGAGCGAGAGCAGAGCGAGGGCGAGGGAGCGCATCCAGTCGGCCATCGAGACGACGGGCGATCCGGCTGACAGCGCGGTGGTCATCCCGGTCGCCGCGCTCCAGCCGCCCGGCTCGGATCCGGCGTCGGGGGCGGGCTGCGGCGGCACGTCACCGCCGTCCTGGTCGGGAGCCGGGACCGGTGCTGCGGTGGGCTCGGCGGTCGGCTCGTCCTCGGGCGCGGGCGCGGCCTCTCCGGGGCGGACGGGCGACGGAGACGCGGTCGGCGCCGCGCTGCTCGGAGCGGGAGACGCGGCGGCCCCGGGCGCGCTGGGCGCGGCTCCGGGGGCGGCCGGCGTCGTCGCGCTGGGCGTGCCGGTGGGAGCGGTCGTCGCCGCCGCGAAGGTCACGTCGATCCAGGGGCTCGGCGGGCTGTAGTTGCCGGCGCTGTCGCCGGCGATGGCGGAGACCCGGTGCGCGCCCGCCGTGATCGTGCCGCCGGTGCAGCTCCAGGCGCCTCCGCTGACCGCCGCGTCGCAGGTGTTGACCCGGTCCACGTACACGTAGGCGCGAGTGCCGTCCACGCCCGTCCCGGAGTAGGACGCGCCGCTGAGCGGCAGGGCGGCGCCGTTCGACGGCGAGGTGAGGGCGGGGGCGGCAGGAGCAGCGGTGTCGACCACGAGGGTCACCGGCGCGCTGGCCGGCGAGGCGGCGCTGCCGGCGAAGGAGGCGGTCTGCGTCGCGGTGACGCGGTAGCTGCCCGGCGCCGGAGTGGGGGCGAGCTGGCAGAACCATGCGCCGCCGGAGTCGGCGGTGGCCAGGCACGCGGCGCCGCCGTTCGAGACCGCGGCGACGCTCGCGCCGGGGTAGGCCGTGCCGCGGACCGAGCCCGCGGAGGTCGCCGAGCCGTCGACCGACTCGATGACGGGGGCGCTGAGGACGGCGATCGGGACGGCGGCCGAGGTGGTCCCGCCGCCGGCGAGGAGCTCCACCGCGACCAGGGTCGCCGGGCCGTCGTCGAGGGAGACGGCGCAGCTCCAGCCGCCGTCGGGGCCCGCGGTGGTGATGCAGAGGGGGTCGCCGCCGCCGCGGAGCCCGATCTGCACCTGGTCCCCGGCCGTCGCGGTGCCGGTGACCGTCGTCGCTCCCGTGCTGAGGACCGCGCCGGAGGCGGGAGCGGTGATCGCGAGAGCTGCGGCCTGCGCGGCCGGAGCGGCCAGCCCGGAGACGGAGGCGACGGCCGCGAGGAGCACCAGCAGCAGGGCGGCCGTGCGCCGCGGGGATCGGCGGAGTCGGGGCACCGGCACGACCGGTGAACCCCCCGGTACTGCCACGTCGACGCCCGATTTCACGATGCGTCCATTGCACGGGGGCAGTGGGGAGCTGTCAAGCGCGCCGCACCACTGTTCCCGGATGTACACCATCCGGAGGAGGCGTCTCGGCCGGTCGGGGGAGTCGGGGAGATCCGGGAGAGCGCTTCCGCGAGAATATACCCGTCGATCAGATCCGGAGGACAGTGGAATGCGCGAAGACGAGGCCCGCGGGCGCGATCGGCGGGAGGTGCGCGTCGAGGCCGCGCGCTTCGACGATCCGCGCGAGCTGGGCGGGCTCCTGCCGCCGGGCCTGCGCATCGGACTGGCGCAGAGCGCCTTCCAGACGGAGGGCTCCCTCGAGGCGGGCGGCCGGGGCCGGTCGGTGTGGGACGACTTCGCGCTGCGACGGGGGACGATCGCCGAGGAGGCCACTCCCGAGATCGCGACGGACTTCCTCCTGCGCTGGCGCGAGGACCTCGCGCTGATGGTCGATCTCGGCGTCGACGAGCTCCGGCTCTCGGTCTCGTGGCCTCGGCTGCATCCCGACGGCCGCGGGCCGATCGACCGCGGAGGGCTCGGCTTCTACGACCGCCTGCTCGACGGGCTCGCCGAGACGGGGATCCGGGTCGCGCTGACCCTGCACCACCGCGACACCCCGTCGGCGCTCAGCGGCGGCTGGATGAACCGCGACACCGCGTTCCGCTTCGGCGATCTCGCCTTCGAGCTCGGCGGGCGGTTCGGCGACCGGGTCGCCGACTGGATCACCCTCGACCAGCCGTCGACGGTGATGCTCGAGGGCTACGCGCTCGCGCGGCAGGCGCCGGGCGCCGGCCGGCTGTTCAGCGCCCTGCCGGCGCTGCACCACCAGCTCCTCGGGCACGGTGTGGCGCTGGAGGCGCTGCGGGCGGCGGAGGTGTCTGGGAGGATCGGCCTGGTCGACGCGCTCGCGCCCGTCGAGCCCGCCTCCGACGACGACCGGGACCGCGCCTTCGCCTCCCTGGCGGACGTCCTGCGGAACCGCCTGGTGGCCGACGCCGTGCTGACCGGGTCCTTCCCGGTCGGACCGGAGGAGCTGCCGCCGTTCCTCGGCGCCCTCGCGCAGGCGGATCCGGTCGACCTCGCGCGCATCTCGGCTCCGCTCGACTTCTACGCGGTCGCGCCGCTGCCGCCGCTGCGGATCGTGGCGGGCCGCGACCCGGCGCTGCCGACCGGGGTGGGCGCTCCTCCCGCGCTCCCCTTCCACACGGCGCCCTGGCCGGAGCTGGACCGCACGGGCGACGGCTCGCCGGTCGCACCCTGGGCGGTGGTCTCGGTGCTGCGGTCCCTCGTGGAGCGCTACGGCGACGCCCTGCCGCCGCTGGTGGTGACCGCGCTCGGCGCGAGCTACCCCGACGAGCCCGATCGCGAGGGTGCGATCGTCGACACGGAGCGGATCCGCTGGCTCGGGGCGCACCTGGCCGCTCTCGCCGAGGCCGTCCACGACGGACTGCCGGTGGAGGCCGTGCAGCTCTGGACCCTGGTCGACGCGTTCGAGTGGCAGCACGGCTACAGCCGCCCGCACGGGCTCGTGGCCGTCGACACGCGCAGCCGGGACCGCGTGCCCAAGGCGTCGTTCGACTGGCTCCGGCGCGTCCTCGACGCCCGCTCCTGACGCGGGGGCGTGCGAGACTGCCGCCGTGCGCAGCCTCCTCGCCCTCGCCTCCGTCCTCCACGCCGACCCCGCCCCGGTGCTCGCCGCCCTCGCGGACGTCCTCGCCGCCGACGGCGCCTACGAGCGGCGGGGGAGCGGGCTCGAGCGCCGGCTCCCCGTGCTCGGCGTCGAGCAGTGGCGGGTCCTGGCGGACGAGGAGGGGGCCCGGGTCGAGTGCGAGCTGGTCGCCGCACCCGCCTCGTCGGCGCTCGCCGGGGTCCTCCTCCGGCGGCGGATCCGCGAGGCGCCGGACCGGTTCCGCGCGGTCGTGACCGCGGTCGCCGACGCGGTGGAGTGACGCTCCGGGGACGCCCGCGCGGGTCCGCTCCGACGCCCGCTCTCCGCTCCGCCCGCCGACCCGCCCGCCGCCCCGCCTCCACCCCGCGCCAGCGCCCCCCGAACGGGGAATGCGCGGGCGCTCGCCGCTGTTGTCTAGCGATGACGGGACGGGGCTCGGCGCCCCGCCCACCGGACAGCTCGGAGGAGCCAGAGGCAGATGGCAGGAACAGGGATGAACAAGGGTCGAGGGGCGCGCGGCAGTGACGACGAGATCGTCTACCGCCGCCACGCGAACGGACGCGGCATGGTCGCTCCCGGATCGCGCGTCTCGGCGACCGCGTACGTGGAGACCGGCGCCTACGTGGAGCCTGGCGCGACCGTGGGCGAGCGCGCCTGGATCGGCGCGGGCAGCTGGGTCGACCGCGACGCCATGATCGGGCACAGCGCCTTCATCGGCGCGAACGTGCACGTCGGGCCCGAGGCGATCATCGGACCGGGGGCGCGGATCGGGAGCTACTCCCGCATCGGACGCTCGGCCGTGATCGCGACCGGCGCCCGCATCGACCGCGACACCGTGGTGCCCGACGGCGCCCGGAGGGGCATCGACGAGGCGAGCGAGAGCGGCCGCCGCGCGGCCTGACCCCCACGACCCTGTTCCGCCGGCTCCCCGGAGCGGCGGAATAGGGTCGTTCCATGTTCGAACTCCACCACCTCAGCGCCCAGGAGCAGTGGGACTGGCTGCAGCGCGGAGAGGTCACGCCTCTCGAGCTCGCCGATCACTACCTCGCCCGGATCGAGCGCTGGAACGGGGAGCTGGGCGCCTTCGCCACGGTGACCGCCGATCGGGCGCGGGAGCGGGCGTCATCGCTCGGCACCGGGCCCGGCACCGCTCCGCTCTGGGGCCTGCCGAGCGGCGACAAGGACCTCTGGCGGCGCGCGGGCGTGCGGACCGCATTCGGATCGCGGCTGCGCGAGCACCACGTGCCCACCGTCTCCGACGAGATCGTCGAGGTGCTCGACGCGGCGGGAGCGGTCAGCCTCGGCAAGACCGCGGCGCCCGAGTTCGGGATGCCCTCCTACACCGAGACGCTGATCGGCCCGCCCGCCGTCACGCCCTGGGACACCCGCCTCGGGGCCGGCGGATCCAGCGGAGGAGCGGCGGTCGCCGTCGCCGCGGGACTGCTGCCGTTCGCCCCCGCCTCGGACGGCGGCGGGTCCATCCGCATCCCCGCCGCGGCCTGCGGCCTGGTAGGACTGAAGCCCTCCCGCGGACGCGTCGCCGCGCTCTCCGGCATCGGCGGGGTCGGCGGCCTGACGGTCGCCGGGCCGATCACCCGCTCGGTCGCCGACGCGGGCCTCCTGCTCGAGGGCATGCTGGAGCGGACGAACGGCCGCCTCCCGCAGCGCTGGTCGCTCGGCGCGCCCGGCGACGGCGACGGCTCGTTCCTCGGCGCCGCGGTGCGCGGAGAGGGGCGCTTCCAGATCGGCGTGCTCACGGACTCGCCCTGGGACGAGGAGTACGAGATCGCTCTCGCTCCGGAGGCGCGCGCCGCGCTGGACGAGGGGATCGCCGCGCTGGCCGCCCTCGGCCACGGGCTCGAGGAGGCGTCGCTCCCCCCGAGCGCCGCGTACCCCGCCGCGTTCCGGACGCTGTGGCAGAGCGGCGCGGCGACCCTGCCCGTCGAGGGCGCGGACCTCGATCTGCTGGAGCCGCTGACCCGCTGGCTGGTGGAGGAGGGCCGCCGGCGCTCCGCCCGCGAGATCGTCGAGGCGGCGTCCTGGCTCTCGGGCTACGAGCGCGCGGTGATCGCGGCGTTCTCCGGCGTCGACGCGGTCCTGACGCCGTCGCTGGCGATGACGCCGCGCCCCGTCGGCTGGTACGACCTCGAGGATCCCGAGCGCAATTTCGAGCAGCAGTGCCTCTACACGCCGTACACGTCCTTCGTGAACGTGAGCGGCCTCCCCGCGATCACCCTTCCGCTGAGCACCACGGAGGAGGGCCTGCCGATGGGAGTCCAGCTGATCGGGCGACCCGGCGGCGAGGCGACGCTGCTGGCGATCGGCGCACAGCTCGAGCGGCGGGCGCGCTGGCAGAGGCGGCACCCGCCGCAGTGGTGACGGGGGAGGCCGCAGCGGTGACGGGTCCGGGCGCGGCCGCACGGCGGATGGTCAGGTCCGGCTCTGGTCACTGAGGTAAGCCTTGCCTATACTCGAACACGATGTGCATGTTCGAGGACCGCGACGGCTCCGCGCCGGTCGACGTGAAGCAGTTCCTGATCGCGGGCGACGAGACCGTCGTGCCGTGGATCCAGAGCATCCTCGACGCCCTCCCCGCGAACGCCCGCGGCCAGGTCTTCGTCGAGGTCGACGACGCGCGCGGACTGCCGCCGCTCGCCGCCCCCGGACGGGTCTGCGTCACCTGGCTCGGCCGCTCCGAGCGCTCGGGCGCCCCCGGCACCGGTGAGCGCTGCTCCCGCGGAGTCGCACTCGACCGCGCGGTCCGGGCCTGGGTCGGCGAGATGTCGGTCGTCGACGGTGACTACCCGTGGGCCGACGGCCGCCACGACTTCTGCGCCTGGATCGGCGGGGCCGGCCCCGTCGTCGCCGAGCTCGCCGCCGACGTCGAGGCGCGCCTGCGCACCTCCGCCGAGCACGCCGCGCGCTGACCGTCCGCCGGGCGTCCCGGCTGAGTGTTAGGCAAGGCTTACCTTCTGTGCGAGACTGAGGTGATGCCTCCGACGACCGCCGCCCCCGCCCGACCGGCCTACCGGCCGTACCTCGCGACCGTCGCCGCAGCGACCCGGATCGCCCCGCACTTCATCCGCGTGACCCTCACCGGCACCGGCCTCGACCACGTCGGCTGCACCGGCCCCGACCAGCGCATCAAGCTCGTCGTCCCCACCGCAGCCTCCGACGCCCCCGCCTTCCTCGCCTCCGTCTCTGACCCCGACGGACCCGACGGACTCGACCCCGACTGGTACGGCCGCTGGCGACAGCTCCCCGACGAGCTCCGGAACCCGCTCCGCACCTACACCATCCGCGCCGTCCGCCCCGAGGGCGCCGAGGTCGACATCGACTTCGCCGCCCACGGCGACACCGGACCGGCCTCCGCCTGGGTCGAGAGCGCCCGCGCCGGCGACCAGATCGTCATCATCGCGCCCGACACGCGCTCCGACCTCCCCGGCGGCGGAGTCGAGTTCCACCCCGGCGCCGCCACCTCCCTCCTCCTCGCCGGCGACGAGACGGCCGTCCCCGCCATCGCCGCGATCCTCGAGAGCCTCGACGACGACGCCACCGGAGCCGCGTTCCTCGAGGTCCCCACCGCCCACGACCGCCTCCCGCTCCGCCACCCCGCCGGCGTCCACGTCACCTGGATCGTCCGCGCCCACGCGGCAGCCCCCGGAGCGGCCCTCGGCGACGCGGTCCGCGCCTGGGCCACCCGCTTCCTCACCGCCCACCACCGCGGCGTGGACGTCAGCGACATCGACGTCGACCACGAGATGCTCTGGGAGGTCCCCGACGAGAGCACCGACCCCGGCCTCTACGCCTGGATCGCCGGAGAAGCCGGCGCCGTGAAGCTGATCCGCCGCTGCCTCGTCACCGAGCTCGGACTCGACCGGAAGCGGGTGGCGTTCATGGGGTACTGGCGCCTCGGCCGCCAAGAGTCCAACTGACCCGGAGCGCCGCAGGGCGACGTTCTGCGGCGTTGTCGTCGGGCGCGATACCGCCGGTATCGCTTCCTCCTCCGCCTTGCAGAACGACGCCCTGCGACGCTCCGGGCGCTGCTCGTAGGGGTGCGGCGCGCCGGGGGCGCGACCGCGGGGGACAGCGCGCCGGGGGCGCGGCCGCGGGGGACGGCGCGCCGAGGGGGTGGCCGCGGGGGACGGCGCGCCGGGGGCGCGGCCGCGGGGACGGCGCGCCAGGGGCGCGACCGCGGAGGACGATGCTGATCGAGTGGATCTCGCAGGGGGCGTCTCGAGATCCACTCCGACGGACTTCGCGCGTGATCGAGCGGTTCTCGGGTGCCTGGCGAGTCGGGCGACCGCGCCCGGACATGCTCATCGGGTAGCCCTCGGAGAGGGAGTTTCGAGATCCACGCCCGACCGATTTCGCGGCTGATCGAGCAGCTCGCGGGCACAGACCGAGCCCGACGACCGCGCGCAGACCTGCTGATCGGGCAGCCCTCGGAGAGGGCGTGTCGAGATCCTCCCGGCGAGCGCGCCGGGTGCTCCGCGCCGCCCCGCGCCGAGTCGGCGGCGGCGGGGAGCGGCAGCGGGCTACAGGGTGGGAGAGACGCCCACGAGGCGGCTGGAGAGGGTCCAGAGGTCGTGGGCGAGAGCGCGGTCGCGGGCCTGGGGGTTCAGGGAGCCGTGCGGCGTCAGCTGGTCGAAGTAGGTGCCGCTGGCGGCACCGACGTCGGGCTCGGAGGCGAGGGTGATCAGCGGCACCGCACCCGCCTCGGCGGAGATCCCGAAGGAGCCGACCGAGAGGCTCGTCATCAGCTTCATCATCGTGCTGTCGGCACCGAAGCTCGTCGAGACGACGCCCGGGTGGAACGAGTACGCGTCGACCGACGTCGTCAGCAGGCGCTCCGCCAGCTCGCGGATGAAGAGGATCGTCACCAGCTTCGACGTGCCGTACGCCCGCCAGCCGCCGAGCCACGGACCCCGGCGGTTGTCGAGGTCGTCGAGCCTCAGGCGACCGAAGCGGTTCGCGAGGCTCGCCGTGGAGACGACGCGGACGCCGGCCCGCTCCCTCGAGGTCTCGATCATCCGCGGGAGCAGGAGCCGCGTGAGCAGGAACGGCGCGAGATGGTTGCTCTGGATCGTCCGCTCGTGGCCGTCGACCGTCTCGGCGCGGTGGGAGACGAGCCCGCCCGCGTTGTTCGCCAGCACGTCGATCCGCTCGTAGCGCTCGAGGAGGCCGTCGGCCAGGGCGCGGACGTCGTCGAGCCGGTCGAAGTCGGCCAGGAACGCGTCGCCTCCCACGTCGGCGGCGACCGCGCGGGTGCGCTCGGGGTTCCGCCCGACCACGGCCACGCGGGCACCGGCGGACGCCAGCGCTCCCGCCGCGACCCGGCCGATGCCGGAACTGGCTCCGGTGAGGACGACGACGCGCCCCGTCATGTCAGTGACCACGGAGATATCCGCCCTTCTCGAGACCGGCTTCGATCTCGAATCGATTGCGCAGCGGATCGCGACCCGCCACCGTGTACGCGAACGGGAACCACATCCCGTAGAGCCGCCACTGCTCCTTGTGCACGGCCTCGTGCTCGAGGACGCTGTCGGAGACGTTGGTGCCCGTGAGGTAGCTCGTGCCGACGCAGGACCCTCCGCGGCCGAACGCCCAGGAGGGCAGACCGGTGAAGACGACGAGGCCGTGGCTGCGCCGGATCGGGCCCGTGCTCCACAGCGCGCCCCAGGCGAGTCCGACCGCGCACGCGAAGAGGTAGCCCGGCCGGGTGATCGCCGGATCCAGGGCCACCGTCGCGACGGCTCGACGGAGCGCGCTCACGCGCTGTCGCGTCCGTAGGTCTCGAGCAGCCGCAGCCAGACCTCGCTGATCGTCGGATAGGAGGGGACCGCGTGCCAGAGGCGCGAGAGCGGCACCTCGCCGACGACGGCGATCGTCGCGGAGTGGATCAGCTCTCCGACCTCCTTGCCGACGAAGGTGACGCCGAGGACGACCTTCCGGTCCTCGTCCACGACCATCCTCGCGGTGCCCGTGTAGCCGTCGGCGGCGAGGGCGGCGCCGGCGACCGAGCCGATCTCGTAGTCGACGACGCGGGTGCGGTATCCGGCCTTCTCGGCGGCCGCGGCGGTGAGGCCGACCGACGCGACCTCGGGGTCGGTGAAGACGACCTGCGGCACGGCCTCGTGGTCGGCGGTCGCGACGTGCGCTCCCCAGGGGGCGTCGTGGACCTCGGCACCGGTGGCGCGCGCGACGATCACGTCGCCGGCCGCACGGGCCTGGTACTTGCCCTGGTGCGTGAGCAGTGCGCGGTGGTTCACGTCGCCGACCCCGTAGAGCCACGGACGCCCGCCGCCGAGGGGAGCACCGTCGCCGCCCAGCACGAGCATCGTGTCGTCGACCGTCAGCGAGGAGCCGGGCTCGAGGCCCACCGTCTCGAGGCCGACGTCGCGGGTGTGCGGGGCGCGGCCGGTCGCGGCGAGCACCTGGTCGGCCTCGATGACGTCGCCGCCCTCGAGCGTCACCGCCACGGTGCCGTCGGACCGGCGCTCGACCGAGACGGGCGAGTCGCCGAGGCGCAGGTCGACGCCGAGCTCCTGGAGCGCCGAGCCGACGAGCTCGCCGGCGAAGGGCTCGAACGGCGTGAGGAGTCCGCTGCGGGCGACGAGCGTGACGGAGGAGCCCATGCCGGCGTAGGCGGTCGCCATCTCGGTCGCGACGACTCCGCCGCCGATGACGACGAGGCGCGGCGGCACCTCCTCGGCCGAGGTGGCCTCGCGGCTCGTCCAGGGGGATGCCGCGCGCAGGCCAGGGATGTCGGGGACGACGGCGGTGGTGCCGGTCGCGACGGCGACGGCGGAGCGGGCGCGGAGCACGCGCACCTCGCCGTCGGGTCCGGTCACTGTGACCTCGCGCTCGCCGCTGAGGCGGCCGTGCCCGCGGACGAGCTCGATGCCGGCGCCCTCGAGCCACTGCACCTGGCCGTGGTCGTCGAAGTGGCTGGTGAAGGAGTCGCGGCGGGCCAGGAGCGCGGGCACGTCGACTCCTCCGCTCACCGTCTGCGCCGCGCCGGGGAGATCACGGGCGGCGCGGAGCGCCATCGGCGGCCGCAGCAGCGCCTTCGAGGGCATGCACGCCCAGTAGGAGCACTCGCCCCCGACGAGCTCGCTCTCGACGACGGCCGCGGTGAGGCCGCCCTGGACCGCGCGGTCCGCGAGGTTCTCGCCCACCGGCCCTGCTCCGATGACGATGACGTCGAACTCGTCCGTCGTGCTGCTCATGCTGTCTCCCTGGGGTTCTCGGAGGCGTCGAGCCCCGTCGTCGGTGGGTGCCCGGCGCTCAATGCGCCGGCACGATCTCGGCCCGCCAGCCGTCGTAGCGGCCGCCGTGGCTCTCGACCGCCTCGATCACCTGGCGGAGGAACGCGGTGGTCGACTCCTCGTCGACCGCGGCGTGGTGGCTCGCGACGAGGACCTGCCTCAGCCTCAGCCGCGAGATCGCGATCTGGAAGCCGGAGGCCACGAGGACGCGCCCGGCCCGTCGTGCGGTGCTGCGGCGGGAGAAGACGGCGAAGTGGTCGACCTCGCGCAGCTCCCACACCTGGTCGCCGTAGCGGAGCCGGATCTCGAGCTGCTGCGCGGCGCGCTCCTGCTGCGCCTCGAGGGAGGAGCCGCCGGGCGCCGTGACGGTGGTGCTCTCGTCGCTCATCGTCCGGTGAACTCCGCCGTCGTGCGCTGGAGGAAGGCCTCGGTGCCGATGCGCGCATCCTCGGACGCCGCGAGACGCGCGAGCGCCCCGGGGAGCGCGGCCGCGGCCTCGGCGTCGGACGCGGCGACCGCGAGCCGGGCACTGGCCAGGGCGGCCTGCACGGCGAGCGGCGCCTGCGCGGCGATCCGGGCGGCCAGCGCCCAGGCCGCCTCGGCGACCGTCCCGTCGGGGACGACCTGCTGCACGAGGCCGATGCGGTGGGCCTCCTCGGCGTCGAAGAGGTCGCCGGTGAGGATCCAGCGCATCGCGTCGCCCCAGCCGACGGCGCGGGGGAAGCGCAGCGTCGCTCCGCCGAAGGGCAGGATGCCGCGGGCGACCTCGATCTGGCCGAAGCGGGTGGACCGCTCGGCGAGGACGACATCGCTCGCGAGCGCGAGCTCGATGCCGAGCGTGAGGCAGGTGCCCTGGAGGCCGATGACCACCGGCTTGCTCACGGGGCGGGTGCGCAGGCCCCAGGGGTCGAGACCGCCCTCGGGCACGAAGTCGAGGCCGTCGGAGCCCAGGCGGGGCCCGATGTCGGCGAGGTCGAGCCCGGCCGTGAAGTGCCCGCCCTCGGCGAGGACGACGCCGGCGCGCAGATCCGGGTCGCGGTCGAGCTCGCCGTACGCGGACGCCAGCTCCGCGAGCAGCCGCAGATCGGCGGCGTTGCGCTTCTCGGGCCGGTCCAGCACGATCGCGAGCACGGTCCCGCGCCGCTCGGTGCGCACGCGCGGTCTCTCGTCGCTCATCGTTCCTCCGCTCGGTCGCGTCCGACCATCTTGCCGGGTGCCGCCGACACGCGCTCGGGCTTGCGCGCCGATGGCAGGGCTCTCTCAGGCCCCGCGGGACAGAGCGCCGAGGAGGCGGAGGATCGTGGGCAGGTCGTCCTCGGCCGCGGTCGGCGACGACGGGGCGAACGAGGTGACGCCGGCGCCCGCGAGCGGGAAGCGGGACCGGAGGGCGTCGAGGCTCGCGACGAGGCGCGAGGCGGGAACGCCGAAGGGCACCGGGTCGAACAGCCCGGCGAGATCGGCGGGGTCGAGCACGTCCAGATCGAGGTGCACGTAGACGGAGGCGGCACCGGTCGCCTCGACCGCCGCGACGAGCGACTCCGGGTCGAGGGCGTCCGCGGGCAGCACCGCGGCGCCCCGCTCGACCAGCCGCTCGAGCTCGCCGTCGTCGGCGGAGCGGACACCTCCGAGGACGACGCGCTCGTCGGCCACCCGCTCCTCGGCGCCCGCGCTCAGGAGGCCGACGCCGCGTCCCAGCGCGGCCGAGAGGACCATGCCGCAGAAGGCGCCGCTGGGGGAGGACTCGGGAGTGTGCGCGTCCGGGTGGGCGTCGAGCCAGACCAGCGCGACCGGGCCCGGTGCCGAGCGCACGGCGTGCCCGATCGCCGCGAACTCGACGCCGCAGTCACCGCCGATCGTGATCACGGGACCGGTGCGGCTCGAGAGGGCCTCGCGCACCCGCTCGGCGACGGTGGCGACCGAGGCGTAGCGGCGGATGCCGGTGTCCTGGGCGTCGCCCGCCTCGGCGGGGATGTCGAGGGTCGTGGTGGCGGAGGAGGGCAGATCGCCCCGGATCGCCTCGGCTCCGTCGACGAGGCGCATCGCGCGCGTCGACGCCGAGCCCTGCCACTGGGGGACGACGAGGAAGGAGGCCATGTCCCTCACTATGGCACGCGCGCCGGTGCCGGGTGCCTGCGTGCTCAGGCCGCGGGCAGGCCTCCGGGAACGGCCGCGGGGCGGAGCGACGGGGGTGCGCCGTCGAGGTCGACCAGGGCCTCGTCGAGCGCGGAGCGGGCGCGGTCGGCGGCGGCGCGGGCCTCGTCCAGAGCGCCGGCCGGATCGCCTGCCGCACGGCGCACCGCGGTGTCCAGCTGCCCGAGCGTCTCCTCCGCGAGGATCCGGGGTGCCGCGGTGATGCGCTCGCCGTGCACGGCGGCCAGGAGCAGCACCGACTCGGCACCGAGCCGGGCCGCGGTGCGCGCCGCCTCGAACAGGAGGAGCTGGCGCTCGGCCTGGGCCCGCGGCTCGCGGTACCCGGAGACGACGGCGTCCAGAGCGGAGTCGGCGTCGAGCAGCAGGACCAGTAGCGCGGCCGGATCGTGGCGGGCGCCGGCCGACCGGGCGTCGTCGGCGTCGAGGAGGAGCGACCGTGCCGCGGCGCACGCGACGGCCACGTCGGCGGCGGAGGCGAGCTGCGCCGAGGTGCGCAGGTCCGAGAGGGTGGCGGCCCGCTCCAGGTCGTCCCGCACGGAGCGCTCGACGCCGCTCAGCTGCACCTCGGCGCGGGTCACGAGCCCGACCAGCGAGTCGACCGCGTCGAGCAGGGCGTCGGGATCGGGGGAGCCGCCGGCGGCGACGTGCTCGACGGCCTCGCGCAGCGGTCGGACCCGGCGCTCGGGAGTGGTCCCGGCGAGGACGGAGACCTCGGAGCGCGCCTGCTGCACGCGCTCCGGGAGGGACGGGCTCGGCGAGGTCACTCCGTGATCGTACGGCCGGAGTGTGACACCGCGTGACACGGCGGTTCGACCGGCGGCGGCGGCGTGCCCAGGATGGAGTCATGACCCGCTCACTCGCCATCGTCGAGGTCGCCCGCGTGCGACCGGGCCGCGAGGAGTACCACGCCTACGTGCAGATCCTGAACGGCCGCATCCTCGCCCTCGCGCACGAGCGCGGCTGGCGGGCGGAGCGCTTCGCCGCCGAGGAGCTGGGCACGGAGGAGCTGCTGGCGCGCACGGCGGGGGCGGACGCCCTCGTCCTCGCGGGCGGCGAGGACATCGCTCCCGAGCAGTACGGCGCCGACCGCGGCTACCCGGCCGAGGGCCCCCACGCGGAGCGCGCCGATGCCGCCCAGATCGCGCTGGTGCACCGGGCGCTCGCCCGCCGGACCCCGCTGCTGGGCATCTGCCGCGGCCTGCAGATCGTCAACGTCGCGCTCGGCGGCACGCTGGTGCAGGACCTGGGTCCGGAGGCGGAGCACGTCAACGCGGCGGCCCCCGCTCACCAGCGCATGCACCGGCACGAGGTCGGGCTCGCGGCGGGCTCCGTGCTCGGCGGGCTCTTCGGGTCCGAGGCGCTCGCGGTGCAGAGCGCGCACCACCAGGCGGTCGACCTGCTCGCTCCGGGGCTGCGGGTCGTCGCCCGGGCGGAGGACGGCGTGATCGAGGCCGTCGAGCACGTCGCGGCCCCCCTCGTCGGCGTGCAGTGGCACCCCGAGGACCCGGACGCTCCCGCCGGTCAGCTGGCGACGCTGCTCGACGGGCTGGCGCTCGCCGCCGCCCGCGGGGAGTTCGCGCTGCCCCTCGCCGCCTGAGCGGCCGGGGCTCCCCGCGGGCGACCGGGCTCAGCGGGCCAGTCGGGCCATCCACGCTTCGATGTCGTCGGCCGAGCGCGGGATGCCGGCCGAGAGGTTCTCGGCGCCGTCGGCGGTGACGAGCACGTCGTCCTCGATCCGGACGCCGATGCCGCGCAGCTCCTCCGGGACCGTGAGGTCGTCGGGCTGGAAGTAGAGGCCGGGCTCGATCGTGAAGACCATGCCCTCCTCGACCAGTCCGTCGAGGTACATCTCGCGCCGTGCCCGGGCGCAGTCGTGCACGTCGAGCCCGAGGTGGTGGCTGGTGCCGTGGACCATGTAGCGGCGGTGCTGCTGGTTGTCGGCCTCGAGCGCCTCCTCGGCGCTGACCGGCAGCAGGCCCCACTCGGCGGTGCGCCGCGCGATGACGGCCATCGCCGCGGCGTGAACCTCGCGGAAGCGGATGCCGGGTCGGACGATCGCGAACGCGGCGTCGGCCGCCTCCCGCACCGTCTCGTGAACCTGGCGCTGGGCGTCCGTGTAGCGGCCGTCCACCGGGAAGGTGCGCGTGATGTCGGCGGTGTAGTAGCTGTCCTGCTCGACGCCGGCGTCCAGCAGCACCAGCTGGCCGGGGCGCACCGGCCCGTCGTTGCGCGTCCAGTGCAGGATGCAGGCGTGGGGGCCCGCTGCGGCGATGGTGTCGTAGCCGACCGCGTTGCCGTCGGCGCGCGCGCGTCCGTTGAAGACGCCCTCGATCAGGCGCTCGCCCTTCTCGTGGGCGATGATGCGCGGCAGGTCGGAGAGGACGTCCTCGAAGCCGCGGCCCGTCGCGTCGACGGCGGCGCGCAGCTCGGCGATCTCGTAGGCGTCCTTGACCAGGCGGAGCTCGGCGATGTCGCGCTCGAGCGCCGCGTCGCGGTCCGCCCGCTCGTCGGCCTCGACCGCGTCGAGACGGCCGGTCACCGCCGGGTCGGCCTCGCGCAGCACGGCGAGGGGGACGCCGTCGTGCGCGTCGAGGACCGCGTCGAGCTCGGCGATCCCGCGGGTGGCGAGGCCGAGATCGCTCGCGACCTGCGCGAGCGACGGACGCGGCCCGATCCAGAACTCGCCGATCTCGGGGTTGGCGTAGAACTCGTCGGAGTCGCGGCCCGCGCGCTCGCGGAAGTAGAGCGTCGCGCTGTGGCCGGACCCGGCGGGCTCGAGGACGAGGACCGCGCCGGGCTCGGAGTCGGAGCCCCAGCCGGTGAGCCAGGTGAAGGCCGAGTGCGCACGGAACGGGTAGTCGGTGTCGTTCGCGCGCTGCTTGAGGCGGCCCGCCGGGACGACGATGCGCACGCCGGTGTGCAGCGCGGAGAGGCGCTCGCGGCGGGAGGCGGCGAAGGACGCCTGCTCGCGCGGAGCGGGCAGCGGCTCCTCCCGCTCGGCCCAGCCGGACGCGATGAAGTCGCGGAAGCGGTCGGAGGCGGGGGTCGTCGAGCGGTTCGCGGTGGCGCGGGGGCGCGGGGCTACGACTCCGCCGCTCCGCGCGCCCACCGCCTCGCCGACGTGCGCCTCGCGACCTGGAACGTGCTGCACG
>NZ_PSWC01000038.1:0-19952 GCF_002931535.1 Rathayibacter sp. AY1C6
GCAGTACGACCGCGGGCCCCAGGAGGGCTTCGGCGGCGGCGGCCAGGGCTTCGGCGGGTTCGGCGACATCTTCGAGACCTTCTTCGGGCAGGGCGCGCACCGCGGTGATGTTGCCGGAGTAGTCCATCCGGATCGGGCCGAGCACGCCCAGGCGCGAGACCTGGCCGCCCGCGGTGTTGTACCCGCTCGTGAGCACCGAGGTCTCCTGCAGCCCGAACGGCGCGTTCTCGCGGCCGATGCGCACCGAGATGCCCCGGGGGTCCGGGGTCATCTCGGCGAAGAGGCGCAGCAGCTCCACCTGCTCCTCGATCGCCTCGAGCACGGGGTAGATGCTGCCCGAGAAGTCCTCCTCGGTGCGGACGAGGTTCGCGGCGCCGGCCATGACCAGGCGGTCCTGCCGGTTGGCGCCGACCTGCTCGAGCAGGGTCTGCACGATCGGCGTCAGCACGTGGCGCCGCTCGGGGCTGAAGCGCTCCGCGACGGAGCCGAGCGTCTCGGCCGCCTGCTGGAGCCCGAGGCCCAGCACGGCCGTGTTGAGCTTCGCGCGGATCTCGCCGAGGAGCGCGTCGTCCACGTCCTCCGGGGTCTCGAGCACGCGCTGGTCGACCCGGCCGGTGTCGGTGATCAGCACCGACAGGAGGCGGCGGGGAGCGAGGGCGACGAGCTCCACGTGGCGCAGCCGCGCGGCTCCGAACGACGGGTACTGCACGAGCGCGACGCTGTTGGTGAGCTGCGAGAGCAGGCGGACGGTCTTGACCAGCACCTCGTCGAGGTCCGGGCTCTGCCCGAGGAACGTCTCGATCGCCTGGCGCTGCGCGGAGGTGAGCGGGCGCAGGTCGGCGAGCTGGTCGACGAAGAGGCGGTAGCCCTTATCGGTCGGCACGCGGCCGGACGAGGTGTGCGGAGCCGCGATCAGCTCCTCCTCCTCCAGCTGGGCCATCTCGTTGCGGATGGTGGCGGCCGAGACGCCGAACGCGTGGCGCTCGACGATCGACTTGGAGCCCACCGGCTCCCGGTTCGCCACGTAGTCCTGCACGATCACGCGCAGGACCTGGAGACCGCGCTCCGTGACCATACGACCGACCTCCCGCCGGACTCCGAGTGCCCGCGGGCACGACCGTCTGCGGCGCTGACGCCGCGCGGAGCCTGGCACTCCGCAACTCTGAGTGCCAATCATAACCGGGAGGCGGACCGCCCGGCGGGGTTGCGCGGGGATCGGCCGGGGTGCACTCCTGCAGGGCCGCGGGGAGGAGCCCCGTCATCCCCGAGGAGGAGGTCCCGCGCGGCCCGGTGCGGAGGGAGTCGCCGCATGCCACGATGGACGCCGAGCGCACGGGGGACGCCCGTCGCCGCCGCCGGAACGGAGACCATCATGTCGGCCACCCCTCCCCCGCCCCCCGTCTACGGGACCCCGGCTCCGCCGCTGAACCCGGCGGACGAGAAGACCTGGGCGATCGTCACGCACGTGACCGGCATCTTCTTCAGCTTCCTGCCCTCGCTGATCGTCTTCCTGGTCTTCAAGGGGCGCGGACCGTTCCTCGAAGCGCACGCCAAGACGGCCCTCAACTTCCACCTGACGACGCTGATCGCCTACGTCGCCGGGACGATCCTGTCCTTCGTCCTCGTCGGCTTCATCGTGTTCCTGGTCGTGCCGATCCTGGTGATCGTCTTCGCGATCATCGCCTCGGTGCGCGCCAGCGCGGGCGAGTACTACACGTACCCGCTCAGCATCCCGTTCTTCAAGTAGCCGCGGAACCGGGGCGGCCGTGCGCCTGCCGCCCCGGGATCCGGCCTCAGCCGTCGGTGAGGCGCCGCACGACCGCGTCGGCCAGCAGACGGCCGCGCAGGGTCAGCACGATCCGCCCCCGGAGCGCCGCCCGGCCGTCGACGAGGCCGTCGGCGATGAGCCCCGCCACCTCGCTGCGCCGACCGGCGTCGATCGAGTCGATCGGCAGCCCGTCCGCCAGGCGCGAGCGCAGCAGCACGTCCTCCACCCGCCGCGTGCCCGCGTCGAGCGTCTCCCGCCCGGCAGCGGGCGAGGCCCCGGTGCTCAGCCGGTCGGCGTAGGCCGCCGGGTGCTTCACGTTCCACCAGCGCACGCCCCCGACGTGGCTGTGCGCCCCGGGGCCGACGCCCCACCAGTCGTGGCCGAGCCAGTACGAGAGGTTGTGCCGGGAGCGGTGCGCGTCGTCGCGCGCCCAGTTGCTGACCTCGTACCAGGAGTACCCGGCCGCGGCCAGGCGCGCGTCGGCGAGCTCGTACATGTCGGCCGTGAGGTCGTCGTCCGGGGTCGCGACCTCGCCGCGGCGGATCTGCCGGGCGAGCTTCGTGCCGTCCTCCACGATCAGGGCGTAGGCCGAGAGGTGGTCCGGCCGGTTGGCGAGAGCGGAGTCGAGCGAGCGCTCCCAGTCGGCGAGGGACTCCCCCGGTGTGCCGTAGATGAGGTCGAGGCTGACCTGCAGGCCGGCCTCCCGCGCCCACTCGACCACGAGCGGGACCCGCTCCGGGTCGTGGGTGCGCTCGAGCGTGGCGAGGACGTGCGGCACGGCCGACTGCATCCCGAAGCTGACGCGGGTGAAGCCCGCCTCGGCCAGCGCGCGGAGGTAGGCGGCGTCGACGGAGTCCGGGTTCGCCTCGGTGGTGATCTCGGCGTCGGGCGCGACCCCGAAGTGGGTGCGGAGGCCGTCCAGCATCCGCACCAGGTCGCCGGCGGGCAGCAGCGTGGGCGTCCCGCCGCCGAAGAAGACCGTGCGGGCGGGGCGCCGGGGCAGGCCCGCGCGCTCGAGCACCTCGGCGCCGAGAGCCATCTCGGTGATCGCCTCGTCGGCGTAGTCCTGCTGCCTCGCTCCGCGGAGCTCGGTCGCCGTGTAGGTGTTGAAGTCGCAGTACCCGCAGCGGACCCGGCAGAACGGCACGTGCACGTAGAGGCCGAGGTCGCGCTGCTCCACGCCGTCGACGACGGACGCGGGCAGTCCGCCGTCGAGCGGAGCAGGATCGGCGATCGGGAGGGCGCTCCCCACGTCAGCTGACGCGCGCCGGCAGCAGCGCGCGCAGGTACTTGGCCACCTGGCGCTTCTGCACGGCGCGCAGCACCGGCGCGCCCAGGCGGTAGAGGCGGGTGGAGGGACGCGAGAAGACCCGGATGACGAGCCAGACCGAGTCGTCCGCGCGCTTCTCGACGACGAAGGACTCCTCGCCGCTCTCGGGGTGGCCCTCGAGAGTGCCGTAGGCGAAGCCGACCTGGTCGGGCTCGTCGACGACGTAGACCACGCGCACCGGGGCGTCGAAGACGCGGCCGAGCAGTGTCACGCGGAGCACGGCGGTCACGCCCGCGGTGATGTAGGGGGTGCCGTCGGGAGCGAAGTGCTCCTCCGTCGGCCGGCTGACGAGGTCGATCGGGGTGCCCGCGGCGTCGAAGTTGACCCCGGTGTACTGCACGCCGCTGCCGCTGGTGATGTCGGTCACCTCGATGCCGCTGCCGCGCTGCACGCCCCACGTCATCAGGGAGGCGGTGGTGATGGCGAAGCGCTCGTCGCCCGAGCCGAGCCGGGCCTCGAAGCGCTCGGCCGTGAAGCCGTCCGGCGGGTACTCGAGCAGGTCGGGGGCCAGAGTGCCGCCGACGGCCGCGTAGGTGACCTGCGGCTGGCCCTCGAAGTTGGAGCGGCGGATGCTCACGTCCCGACCTTCTTCCCGGACTCCTCGAGCGCGGCGCGCGTCGAGTCCGCGTGCCGGGTGGTGCTGTCCATCCGACCCAGCGTATCCGACCGTCGCCGCCCCGAGCCGGGAACGACGGAGGGCCCTCCCCCGCCGGAGCGGGAGGAGGGCCCTCGTCGTGGTGCGGGTCGGGTCAGCTGCAGGGCGTCAGCTTCGCCACGGCGTCCGAGAGGGTGCCGGTGCCGCCGAGGAGGACGACGCGCGTCGCTCCGCCGGCCTTGATGTCCTGCAGCACCTTGACCGGCACGCAGGTCGGGGGCACGGCGAAGAGGGGGCTCCCCGTAAGCCCGGCGGCCGCGGCTCCCGCCAGAGCGTCGGGGAAGTTCTCTCCGGTGGCCAGGAACACGGTCTTCGACCCGCGGGGGAAGGCCGCCAGGTTGAGCTGCTCCGAGGTGTCGTAGCGGTCGACCCCGCCGATGCGGTTGACGACCGGTCCGGCCGGCACCGTGAGGGAGTTCTGGATGCCGGCGCTGACCGACAGCTCGGATCCCGCGATGGTGAGCACCGGCGGCCGGAGCCGCGTCAGGATCCCGACAGTGGTCGGGTCGGCCGCCGGGAGGCCGCCGTTCACGAGGACGACGGGGGCGGAGTTCTTGCCCGCGGCGGCGGTGGCGCTGAGCGCGTCGGGGAACTTCTCGCCGGTCGCGAGCCAGGCCCCCTTCGGCGAGGTGCCGAAGGCGCTCTCGATGATCTTCCGCGACGTGTCGTAGCGGTCGGTGCCTCCGAGGCGGAAGACCCTCCCGTTCGCGTACTGGCCGAGGTCGGTCGCGAGGGCGTCGCTGACGCTGAGGTCGGAGCCGACGACGACGATCCGCTGGGGCTTGAGACGGGTGAGCTCGTCGCGCACGACCTGGCTCACAGAGTCGCGGTCGACCAGGAGGAGCGGGCCGCCCTGCTTCGCGGCGGCGGGACCGGCGCTGAGCGCGTCGGGGAAGTTCGCGCCGGTGGCGATGTAGACGACGGGGACGCCGGGGGTGTCGAAGGTCGCCTTCGAGATCTCGACGGCGGTGCCCTGGCGGTCGGTGCCCGCGAGGCGGACGACCTCCAGGCCGGTGCCCGGCGTCGGGGTGGTGGTCGACGGGACGACGCGCAGCGGCGCGCGCACGATGACACCGGTGCCTGCCGGCTGCTCGCCGCCGCGGCTGAGCCCCTTCACCTCGACGGACGGGGCGCCGAGCGGCGTCGTGTCGCTGAAGGTGAGGTAGCGGTCGAAGAACTCCTGGGTCGGGGTGATCGCGATGCCCCGGCCGTCCTGCACGACCTTGGGGACGGCCTTCAGGCGGCCACCGTCCTCCGTTCCGACCGTGGCGCTGAGGCCCGCGAGGTCGAAGAAGCCGGGGACACCGGAGTCGAGGACGATGACGTCGCCCGCGCCGGCCTCGGTGACAGTGCCGCCGCCGGCCCAGAATTCGCCGCCGGCGCGCTCGGAGGAGGTGGACGTCGACAGGTCGAGGTCGGCCTCCGCGGACCCGCTCGCAGCAGTCACCTGGAGGTCGGCGGAGAGGGCGAGGACGAAGCCGGTCCGGTCGACGCCGGCCGGAGCGTACGCGTCGTCCGCCTCGTCCTCGGCGCCGTTCAGGAGGAGCGAGAGCGAGGTGCCTCCGAAGGAGCCGGCGGCGCGTCCGATCGGGATCTGGATCGAGTTGGTGGCGGTGTCGACGACGGATTCGCCGCTCTCGAGGTCCGTCGCGGTGCTCCTCAGCTGCCACGTCACGACCCGGTAGCCGGGGTGCGACCACTCGGTGAAGGTGTCGGGAGCGGTGGAGTCGGGCAGCTCGACGGTCAGCGTGGTCGCGTCTGCGGCCACCGGAAGCGGCACGTCGGTGCCGAACCGGGCGCTGTCCGACCAGGAGTAGGGCGCGGGCGCGACCGGGATCACCTTGTTCGCTGCCGAGGCCGGTCCCGCCGCCACCAGCGATCCCGCTGCGACGGCCGCGATGCTCGCGAGCGCCGCCCCCGTCCTGATCCAGCGCTTTCTCGTGCTCGTAGGCACCACGGACTACCACCCTTCGTCATGGTGGAGGACCGGTCGTCGACGCTGCAGCCCCCCGTGCGGATCGATCTCGATCCACGGCCGCGTCCTGGCGTCCGAAAGCTATCGGTCCGCTGTGAGGCGCCGCAATCCCCGCGGACACGATGTCCCGGACGGGGGGTGCGTCACCCGTCCGGGAGGGGGGACGGGCGCCGGCGACGGGGCTCGCGCTACTTCTTGTCCTTGGTCTCGACGTCGCCCGAGAGCGCGGCGATGAACGCCTCCTGGGGGACCTCGACGCGGCCGACCATCTTCATCCGCTTCTTGCCCTCCTTCTGCTTCTCGAGGAGCTTGCGCTTGCGGGTGATGTCGCCGCCGTAGCACTTGGCCAGGACGTCCTTGCGCATCGCGCTGATCGACTCGCGGGCGATGATCCGGGCGCCGATGGCGGCCTGGATCGGCACCTCGAACTGCTGACGCGGGATCAGCTTGCGCAGGCGCCCCGTCATCAGCACGCCGTAGGCGTAGGCCTTCTCCCGGTGCACGATCGCGCTGAACGCGTCGACCTGCTCACCCTGCAGCAGGATGTCGACCTTCACGAGGTCGGCCTCCTGCGAGCCGGCGGGCTCGTAGTCGAGCGAGGCGTAGCCGGCGGTCTTGGACTTGAGGTTGTCGAAGAAGTCGAAGACGATCTCGCCGAGGGGCATGTGGTAGCGGATCTCGACCCGGTCCTCGCCCAGGTACTCCATGCCGATCAGGGTCCCGCGGCGGCTCTGGCAGAGCTCCATGATCGTGCCGACGTAGTCCTTCGGCGCGAGGATCGCGGCCTTGACGATCGGCTCCGTGACGGCGGCGATCTTGCCGACGGGGAACTCGCTCGGGTTCGTGACGGTGACGGTCTTCTTGTCCTCCGTCGAGACCTCGTAGATGACCGAGGGCGCCGTGGTGATGAGGTCGAGACCGAACTCGCGCTGCAGGCGCTCGGTGATGATCTCGAGGTGCAGGAGGCCGAGGAACCCGCAGCGGAAGCCGAAGCCGAGCGCCACCGACGTCTCGGGCTCGTAGACGAGTGCCGCGTCCGAGAGCTTGAGCTTGTCGAGGGCCTCGCGCAGGTCCGGGTAGTCGCTGCCGTCGATCGGGTACAGGCCCGAGAAGACCATCGGGAGCGGCTCGGTGTAGCCGGGCAGCGCCTGCGTCGCGGGCTTCGACGCCGTGGTGACGGTGTCGCCGACCTTCGACTGGCGCACGTCCTTCACACCGGTGATCAGGTAGCCCACCTCGCCGACCGCGAGACCCTGCGTCGCGACGGGCTCGGGGCTCGACACGCCGATCTCGAGGATCTCGTGCGTGGCGCGGGTCGACATCATCTGGATCTTCTCGCGCGGCGAGAGCTTGCCGTCGATCATCCGGACGTAGGTGACGACCCCGCGGTAGGCGTCGTACACGGAGTCGAAGATCATGGCGCGCGCAGGGGCGGAGGGGTCGCCGACGGGCGGCGGGATGAGCTCGGTGACGCGGTCGAGCAGCGCCTCGACGCCCATGCCGGTCTTGCCGGAGACGCGGAGGACGTCGTCCGGGTCGCCGCCGATCAGGCTCGCGAGCTCCTTCGCGTACTTCTCGGGGTCCGCGGCCGGCAGGTCGATCTTGTTCAGGACAGGGATGATCGTGAGGTCGTTCTCGAGCGCGAGGTAGAGGTTCGCGAGCGTCTGGGCCTCGATGCCCTGCGCCGCGTCGACCAGGAGGATCGCGCCCTCGCAGGCCGCCAGCGAGCGGCTGACCTCGTAGGAGAAGTCGACGTGCCCCGGAGTGTCGATCATGTTCAGGGCGAACGTGCGCCCGTCGCGCTCCCACGGCATCCGCACGGCCTGCGACTTGATCGTGATGCCGCGCTCGCGCTCGATGTCCATGCGGTCGAGGTACTGCGCGCGCATCGCCCGGTCCTCGACGACACCCGTGATGCCGAGCATCCGGTCGGCGAGGGTGGACTTGCCGTGGTCGATGTGGGCGATGATGCAGAAGTTGCGGATGGACGCCGGATCGGTCGCGGCGGGCTCGAGCCCGGAGTGTGCACGTGGAGACATCGTGGGACCAGTGTCCCATGCCCGGCGGCGGAGGCCGGGACCGGCGGCTACAGATCGAGTCCATAGGTGCGGGTGGGCTCGACGCCGGGCGGGTTCTCCCGCTCGCCGAGGCGGACGAAGCCCATGCTCTCGTAGAGGGCGTGCGCGGTGGTCATCAGCGTGCCGCTGTTCATCACGACCCGCTGGAGGCCCCGCTCGGCGGCGAGCATCACGACGAACTCGGTGAGCAGCCGCCCGAGACCCCGCCCGCGTGCCTCCGGGGCGACGGCGAGCAGCCGCCAGTCCAGCTCGCCGGGGCGGCCGAGCTCGTACAAGTTCGCGCCCGGGCGCGCAGTGGTGACCGTCGCGAGGATCCGCCCGTCGCCCTCGACGGCGACCCAGACCTCGCCCTCGACGTCGTGCCGGGCGACCGCGGCGACGTCGGCGGCGTACTCCTCCCCCAGCTCGTAGTCGTGGGCGTAGGCGGCGAGCCGCAGGCGCGAGACCTCGTCGTACTCCTGGGCCCGGACGCGCCGGACCAGCACCTCGGCGGCGCTCATCCGCGCACCGGGGCCGGGAGAGCGCGCAGCCCGTGCTCCAGCGCGGCGGGGTCAGCGGCGAGGCAGACGCGGATCCAGCCCTCGCCGGTGCGGCCGAAGGCGCTGCCGGGAGCGACGGCGACGAGGGTCTCGAGGAGGAACGACTCGACCCAGGAGGCGACGTCCCCGCCGGTCGCGTGCGCCATGTCGATCCACAGGTAGAACGCGCCCTCGGGCTCGCGGTAGGCGATCCCCCGCTCGTCGAGCACGCCCGTCGCGAGCCGCAGGTTGGCGAGGTAGTGGTCGGAGGCGGCGGCCACCGCGTCCTGCGGCCCGGTCAGAGCGGCGAGGGCGGCGCGCTGGTCCGGAGTGGCGACGCAGCTGATCGCCGCCTCCTGCACCGTGACCATGATCGACGTGAAGCCGGGAGGCGTCACGAGGTAGCCGACGCGGACGCCGGTCATCGCGTAGGTCTTCGAGAAGGAGAAGACGCTGAGGACGCGGTCGGCGTCGTCCCCGCGCTCCTGCGCGATCGCCGCGAGGCTCACGTGCGGGCGCCCGTAGGTGAAGTACTCGTAGACCTCGTCGCTGAGCACCCACAGGTCGTGGCGCCGGGCGATGTCGAGCAGGCGCTCGAGGACCTCCCTCGGGAACACCACGCCGAGCGGGTTGGACGGGCTGTTGACGATCAGGACGCGGGTCCGGTCCGTGATCAGGCGCTCGACCTCCTCGGGATCGGGGAGGAAGGCGTTCTCAGCGCGCAGCGTGTACGGCACGGGCACGGCGCCGATGGTCCGCGCATTGGTCGTGAAGACGGTGTAGCCCGGGTCGGGGATGAGCACCTCGTCGCCGGGCCCGAGCAGGAGCGTCATCGCCTGGTGCAGCGCCTGCGTGGCGCCGACGGTCACCCACACCTGCTCGACGTCCGCCTCGATGCCGTTGTCGCGCGCCAGCTTCTCCACGATGGCCCGCCGGAGCTCGGGCACGCCGCCGTTGGGCCCGTAGCGGGTGTCGTCGGCCGCCCACGCCGCTCGGGCCGCCTCGATGATGTGCGGCGCGGTCGGCACGTCGGGCTCGCCCACCGCGAGGAGCGTCACTCCGTCGAGCCGCAGTGCGATCTCGAACAGGTGGCGGATGCCCGAGGGCGGCACCGCGGAGAGGTGATCGGCGAGACGGGGCACCGGCGTCACGTTACCGGCGGGCCCGGACCGCGAGACGCCACGGCGGTCCGCCTCCCCCGGCGTGTCGCCCCGGCGGCCCCGACCCGGACGGCGCCGCACCCGCGGGCGCGGCGCGGTTGAAGGGTGACGACGGGTGCGCTAAAGTTCCTTGTTGGCTTGCGCTCCCCCTCCGGACACCCGGCAGGCGTGGAGTGATCAGAAGCCGGCGACCTCCAGTCGCACCGCAGGGCGTTCAGACGCCCGCGGAAGGGGCACTCCGTCGAGTAGCCGGCTGCACACACGCACATCCGAGAAGAAGGTAATCCACGTGGCAAACATCAAGTCGCAGATCAAGCGCAACCTCACCAACAAGAAGGCGAACGAGCGCAACAAGGCCGTCAAGAGCGAGCTGAAGACCGCCATCCGCTCGGTCCACACCGCCATCGCCGCCGGCGACACCGAGAAGGCCGGCACCGCCCTCGCCTTCGCCGCCAAGAAGCTCGACAAGGCCGCCAGCAAGGGCGTCATCCACAAGAACCAGGCCGCGAACCGCAAGTCGGCCATCGCGAAGCAGGTCGCCGCGCTGTAATACTGCGCGAAGCGGAAACGACGAAGGGTCCGGCCTCTGGCCGGGCCCTTCGTCGTTTCCGCTTCGCGGTCGACGGGCTCCTCGTGCCTCGTCGCCCGTCGCGCAGTCGGCTTCCGCGCTTGGTTGCGGTGGGAGGAGCGGGTTCCGTTCCGGGTACGTCGATCCGCTGACACGCGGATCGCCGGTGACCCTGCGAGGGCATCGTCCGGCTCTCGATCGGCTGCGGCCCGGTCGGCTACCGCGGAGGGTCGCGGGGGGAGGAGCGGAGAGCGTTTCGGGGTACGACGATCCGCTGACTCGCGGATCGCCGGTGACCCGCACCGATCTCGACGGGCTCCTCGTGCCTCGTCGCCCGTCGCGCAGTCGGCTTCCAGGGGTGGTCGCGGTGGGAGGAGCGGGTTCCGTTCCGGGTACGACGATCCGCTGACACGCGGATCACCGGTGACCCTGTGGGGTCGTCGTCCGACTCTTCGTCGGCCGCGGTGCGACCCTGCGAGGGGAGGTGATCCCCTCACTGCTGGTCGAGTTGCCGCGGAGCGGCGTATCGAGACACGCCGGGGACGAGGTCGGTGCGGATCGCGGGCGCAGGGCCTTTCGGGCGGGTCAGACGCCCCGGGCGGAGACGACGGAGACCATGCGCTCGAGGGCGTAGACGGGGTCGCGGGTGGCGCCCTTCACGTTGGCGTCGGCGTCGGCGACCGTCAGGATCGCGGTGCCGAGGCCCTCGCCGGTCCAGCCCTGCAGGTCGCGCCGGGCCCGGTCCACCTGCCACGGAGCGAGGCCCAGACGCGAGGCGACCTGGCCCGAGCCCTCGCGCGAGCCGGCGACCTTCGCCATGGTCCGCAGCTTGCTCGCGAACGCGGCGACGATCGGTACCGGGTCGGCGCCGGAGGCGAGGGCGTGGCGGAGCCCGAGCAGCGCCTCGCCGTGACGGCCCGCGATCGCGGAGTCGGCGACGGTGAAGGCCGTGGTCTCGACGCGGCCGCCGTAGTACTTCGCCACGGTCGCCTCGGTGATCTCGCCGGTGACGTCGGACAGCAGCTGCTGGCACGCCGACGCGAGCTCGTCGAGGTCGTCGGAGAAGGCAGACACCAGGGCTCGGACGGCACCGGTGGTCGCCGTGCGGCCGGCGGTGCGGAACTCGGCGATCGCGAAGTCGACCTTGTCGCTCTCGCGCTTGAGCTCGGCGCAGACGATCTCGATGCCGCCGCCCGTGCCCGAGCGGATGGCGTCGAGGAGCTTCTTGCCCCGGTTGCCGCCGCCGTGGCGGAGCACCAGGGTCGCCCCGTCCGCGGGCGCCGAGAGGTAGTCGAGGGTCTCGAGGAGGAACGCGTCCGTGCACTTCTCGACGTTCGAGACGCGGATGAGGCGGGGCTCGTCGAAGAGGGACGGGCTCGCGAGCGTCAGCAGCTCCCCCGGCGCGTAGCCGCCGGCGTCGATGTCGCTGACCTCGAGGCTCGGATCCTCGGCCCGGAGGAACTCACGGAGGAAGCGCAGCGCGCGGTCGGCGAGGAACTGCTCCGGGCCGGTGATCAGCACGATCGGCGCCGGCCGGGTCTGGTTCCAGGCGAGCTGCGGGATCGCCGCCTTCGAGGGCGCTGCCTTCGCGCGCGCCGGGGCCCTGCCTGCCATGCCGTGTCCTTCCGTGCCGCGCCCGTCCGAGCGCCCTCCACCCTACGGCCCGCTCACGGCGCCCCGAGGCCGCCGCGGGAGCCGTCGCGCCGCTCACCCAGACCGCGATCCCGTCGCTGCGGGACGCGAGCACGACCGTACCCTCGACATCCGACCTCAGCGCCTCGACCCCGCGCTCGGCCAGCAGAGCGAGGAGCGACGGATTCGGATGTCCGTAGTCGTTCTCCGCCCCGACGGAGATCAGCCCGACGCTCGCGCCGAGCGCGTCGTAGAGGGCGGGCGACTGGTCGGCGGAGCCGTGATGCGCGACCTTGACGACGTCGACCCGGCCGACCGGCAGCCGGGAGACGCGTCCCTGCTCCTGCTCGCCGAGGTCGCCCAGGAGCGCGACGGAGAGCGGGCCGCCGCGGGCGTCCGGGCCGATGTCGACCCGGAGGGTCACGCTCGCCTCGTTCCCCCGCAGCGCGCTCCGCCGCTCCGGCCACTCGACCCGCCAGCGCAGCGAGCCGAGCGCGCCGCTGTCGCCGCGGACCGCCTCCTGCACGGCGACCCCCGCGCCGGTGAGCGCCGCCCGGTCGCGCTCGTCGTCGCGGCCCGCGGCGGGCCCGACGAGCGCGGCGTCGGTCCGTCCGAGGACGGCCTGGAGCCCGCCGACGTGGTCGAGGTCGTAGTGAGTGAGCACCAGCAGCGGGATCCGGTCCACTCCCATCAGGCGGAGGCAGGCCTCGAGCGGTGCGGGCTCGGGCCCCGTGTCGACGAGCAGCACGCCCGCGTCTCCGCGGAGGAGGACCGCGTCGCCCTGCCCGACGTCGCACATCGCGACACGCCAGTCCTCGGGAACCGAGGCGGCGCGGAGGAGCGGCGTGGCGACGGTGGTGCCGCCGGCGGCGGCGATCGCGCACGCCAGCCCGACGGCGGCGACCCGGCGCACCCGCGCGAGCCGCGGCGACTGCGTGACCAGCACGAGGGCGAGCAGGGTCAGCACGGTGAGCGTGAGCGCTCCTCCTACTCCGGGCCACCAGGCGATCCTCGGGGCGGGCCACGAGTCGACGGCGCGGGCGATCGAGGCGATCCACCAGGCGGGGACGGCGGCGAGCCGGATCGCAGCGTCGGCGGCTCCGGGCCACCAGGGGGCGAGCAGGCAGCCGATGAGCCCGAGCCCGGTCGCGGCGGGTGCCGCGGGCTCGGCGAGCAGGTTGGCGAGCACTCCGTACACCGGCACCGACGGGTCCACGAGCAGCAGCACGGGCTGGCAGGCGAGCTGCGCCGCGGTCGGCACCGCGAGCAGCAGGGCGAGAGGCCGGGGCAGCACTCGACCGAGAGCGCCCGCGATCGGCTCGGCGAGCAGCAGGAGTCCGGCGGTGGCGAGGACGGACAGCACGAAGCCGAGCCTCCCCGCGATCGAGGGGTCGGCGGCCACGAGCACGACGACGGTCGCGAGCAGGGCGGGCACGGCCGCTCCGGAGCGACGCCCGAGCCGCGCGAGGAGGACCACCGTCGCCATCACGGCGGCCCGCACCACGCTCGGCTCGGGGGTCACCAGCACCACGAAGCCGGCGAGCAGGGCGAGGGCGGCGACGGTCCGGAGGCGGCGCCCGGCGCCGAGGAGCGCCGCGATCGTCCAGCCGGCGACCACCACCACGGCGCAGTTGGCGCCCGAGACGGCGGTCAGGTGGGTGAGCGACGCGGTGCGCATCGCCTCCTCGAGCCCCGCGTCGAGCGCGGACGTGTCGCCGGTCGCGAGGCCCGGCAGGAGCCCCGCCACGTCGCCGCCGACCAGCGCCGCGCGTTCGAGGAAGCGCGAGCGCAGCACCTCCGCGACGGCCGCCGCTCCCCCGGGACCGCGCCGGTCCTGAACGGACGCCGCCCTCAGCATCGTCGCCTCGCCGACGGGCGCCTCCTGCGCCGCAGCACGCGCCTCCAGGTCGAGCTCGGCGCCCACCGGCAGCCGACCGCCGGGATCGGCGAGCAGCACGCGGACGGGGGCCGCGGTCGACGCGTCTCCCACCCGCAGCGCCGTCGCGTCGAACCACACTCCCCCGGTCGCGAGCGGTCGGGCACCCGTGTCGACGCGCACGGTGACCGGGGTGAGGGCGCGATCCTCCTGTGCCTCCCGCAGCGACGCCGGGTGGTCACCGGGCGCCGCGGCGACGACGGAGGTGAGGGCGAGGGCGGCACCCGCGCCCCCGACGAGCACCGCTCCGACCAGCCGCCCGCCGAGGCCGCGCCGGAGCAGGACGCACGCCGCCCCGAGCAGCACCCAGCCCGCGGCGCACCACGAGAGGCCCCCGTCGAGCACTGCCGCGACCGGCAGCATCCCGGCCGCCCACGCGGTGGTCCAGGCGGCCACCGCTGCCGGCAGGAGCCGCAGGTCCGCCGCCCGCACGCTCCTCACGGCGCGACCTGGTCGCGGAACGCGGCGAGCGTCTTCTCGCCGATCCCGGGGACCTCGAGCAGCTGGTCGACGGAGGAGAACTGGCCGTTCGCCTCCCGGTGGGCGACGATCTTCTTCGCGGTCGCCGGGCCGATCTCGGGCAGCTCCTCCAGCTGGGCCGCCGTCGCCGTGCTCAGGCTCAGCACGGATCCGGCGGCGGAGGCTCCTCCTGGAGCGGATCCGCCCGGAGCCGCTCCCGCCGCGGCCGGCGCCGCTCCCACGGCCGGCACGACGATCTGCTCGCCGTCCACGAGCCTCCGGGCCAGGTTGACCGCCGCGCGCTCCGCCGACTCCTGGAACCCTCCGGCGGCGGCGACCGCGTCCGCCACCCGCGCCTCCGGCGACAGGACGTACAGCCCCGGAGAGGCGACCTCCCCGGCCACGTGCACGTACAGCGACTCGACCGCCGCAGCAGCGGGCGCGCTCGTCGACACGGTGGGCTCCAGGACCCGCTGATGACCGCTCGACCGCGCTCCCGCGAGCAGCACCGCGACCACCGCGGCGCCGATGACGAGCACGACCGCCGCTCCCACTCCCACGCGCCAGCGCGGGCGGGCGCGGCGGGGCCGCAGCAGCGCCGTCAGCTGCTCGTCGTCCGTCCCGCTGGTCTCTGGCATCTGCCGACGGTAGGACCCGCGTCACCGCCCGGCGCGGCCGCCGACACCGATCCGGGGACAGCCCGCCGGATCGCCTCCCTGTGGAGGAGAGAGCAGCACCGGCGCAGGACGGACGACGGGGCCCCTCCTGCGAGAGGAGGAGCCCCGTCGGGACGGATCGGCGGCTAGACCGCCTTCGTCACCAGGTTCACCAGGCGCGGCGCCCGCACGATCGCCTTCACGACCTCGCGGCCGACGAGAGCCCGGGCGACGCCGGCCGTGGCCCGCGCCTTCTCCTCGAGCTCGTCGGAGGAGATCTTCGGCGAGACCTCGAGCCGGTCGCGGACCTTGCCGTCGACCTGCAGGATCGCCGTGACCTTCTCCTCGACCAGCAGCGACGGGTCGGCCTTGCGCCACAGCGCGTGCGCGACGGTGCCCTCGTAGCCCAGACGGTGCCACATGTCCTCGGCCGTGTACGGCGCGAACAGGTTGAGAGCCATCGCGACCACCTCGACCGCCTCGCGGACCGCGGGGTCCCCGGCCCCGGCACCCGAGTCGACGACCTTGCGGGTCGCGTTGACGAGCTCCATCAGCCGCGCGACCACGACGTTGAACTTGAACGCCTCGATCAGCGACGGGGACTCCGCGAGGAAGCGGTGGGTCTGGCGGCGCAGAGCCGCGTCGCCCGACTTCCACTCGACGTCGGGCCTCGAGGTGACGTCCTTCGCCAGGCGCCAGGCGCGGGCGAGGAACTTCGCGCTGCCGCCGGGCGAGACGTCGGCCCAGTCGATGTCGTCCTCGGGCGGGCCGGCGAACGCCATCGTCAGGCGCACGGCGTCGACGCCGAACTCGTCCAGCTGGTCCGAGAGGCGGACGATGTTGCCCTTCGACTTCGACATCGCCGCGCCGTCCATCTGCACCATGCCCTGGTTGAGCAGCGCCGTGAAGGGCTCCGTGAACGACACGTAGCCCAGGTCGAACAGCACCTTGGTGATGAAGCGCGCGTACAGCAGGTGCAGGATCGCGTGCGTCACGCCTCCGACGTACTGGTCGACGGGCGCCCACTTCTCGGCGAGCTTCGGATCGAAGGCCTGCGTGTCGTCCTTCGGCGAGAGGAAGCGGAGGAAGTACCACGAGGAGTCGACAAAGGTGTCCATCGTGTCCGGGTCGCGGCGCGCGGGCGAGCCGTCCACCGGGTGCGGCACGTTCACCCAGTCCTCCGCCGCTCCGAGCGGCGACGAGCCCTTCGGCTGCAGGTCGAGGCCGTCGGTGGAGGGCAGGACGACGGGCAGCTGGTCCTCGGGAACCGGCACGAGCTCGCCGTCGGCTCCGTGGATGATCGGGATGGGGGTGCCCCAGTAGCGCTGACGCGAGATCAGCCAGTCGCGCAGGCGGTAGTTCTTGGCCGAGCGGCCGCGGCCGCGCTCCTCGAGCATCCTGATGACGCGCTCGATGGCGGTGCGCTTGGAGAGCCCGTCGAGCGGCCCGGAGTTGATCAGGCGGCCGTCGCCGGTCAGCGCCTCGCCGGTCGTGGCGGGGTCGAGCGAGTACTCCTTCTCGAGCGCGGCCAGCTCCTCCGGGTCCTCCGGGATGACCGGGATCGCCCCGGTGACGGAGGCGTTGGTGTCGACGACCACGCGCACGGGCAGGTCGAAGGCGCGGGCGAAGTCGAGGTCGCGCTGGTCGTGCGCAGGCACGGCCATGACGGCTCCGTGGCCGTAGTCGGAGAGGACGTAGTCGGCGGCCCAGATCGGCAGCCGCTCGCCGTTCACGGGGTTCACCGCGTAGCGGCCGAGGAACACGCCGGTCTTGGGGCGGTCGGCGGTCAGGCGCTCGATCTCGCTCGACTTCTGCACCGTCTCGAGGTAGCTGCGGAACGCGTCGCGGATCGCGGGCTCGGAGCCCTCGACCAGCTCGGAGGCGAGGTCGGAGTCGGGTGCGACGACCATGAAGGTCGCCCCGTAGAGCGTGTCGGGGCGCGTGGTGAAGACGGTGACGCGCTCGTCGCGGCCCTCGATCTCGAACTCGACGTCGGCGCCGATGGAGCGGCCGATCCAGTTGCGCTGCATGGCGATGACCTTCGACGGCCAGGACCCCTCGAGCTGGTTCAGGTCGTCGAGCAGGCGGTCGGCGTAGTCGGTGATCTTGAAGTACCACTGCGTGAGCTTCTTCTTGACCACGACCGCGCCGGAGCGCTCGGAGGTGCCGTCCGCCAGGACCTGCTCGTTCGCCAGGACCGTCTGGTCCACCGGGTCCCAGTTGACCCAGCTGTCCTTGCGGTAGGCGAGGCCCTTCTCGTACATCTTGAGGAACAGCCACTGGTTCCACTTGTAGTACTCGGGGTCGGAGGTGTGCAGCACGCGGTCCCAGTCGAAGGACGCGGCGTAGCGCTTCATCGAGCGCTTCTGCTGCTCGATGTTGTCGTAGGTCCAGGTGACCGGGTTCAGCCCGCGCTTGATCGCGGCGTTCTCGGCGGGCAGGCCGAAGCTGTCCCAGCCGATCGGGTGGAGGACGTTGAAGCCCTGCTGGCGCCAGTAGCGCGCGATCACGTCTCCGAGCGCGTACGCCTCGGCGTGGCCCATGTGCAGGTCGCCCGAGGGGTACGGGAACATGTCGAGCACGTACTTGCGGGGGCGCTTGTCCTCGGGGTCGTCCGTCGCGAACGGGCGCGTCTCCTCCCAGATCGGGAGCCACTTCTCCTGGAGCGCTCGGAAGTCGTAGCGCTCCTCGTCGCTCGCGCCGGTCTGCCGGGAGGTGTCTTCTGCCACAGGTGCTTCTCACTTCTGAAGGAGGGGGAGAACGCGCACGCGTGGGCGGCTGCGTTCGACCATCAACCCTACTGGCCCTGCGCGCACGGGAGACGAACGCGGCGCCCGCTCACTCCTCGGCGGCGCCCAGCACCGCGAGGAGCGCCCGCGCCTTCAGCCGCGTCTCCTCGACCTCCTCCTCCGGCACCGAGAGCGCGGTGATGCCGCCGCCGGTCCCCAGGCGGGCGCGCTCGCCGTCGAGCACGAGGGTGCGGATGGTCATCGCGAGGTCCAGCGAGCCGTCCGAGCCCAGGCGGCCGAAGGCGCCGGAGTAGACGCCGCGGGGACCGCCCTCCCACTCCCGCAGCAGCTCCACCGCCCGGCGCTTGGGCGCTCCCGTCATCGAGCCGGCCGGGAAGAGGGCTGCGATCAGCTCGGCGATCCCGACGCCCGGCGCGCGGCGGGCCGAGACCTCGCTGACCAGCTGGTGGACGTGCGGGTAGCTCTCCACCTCGAGCAGGCGGTCGACGACGACGGAGCCGGGGGCGGCGATCCGGGCGAGGTCGTTGCGGACGAGGTCCACGATCATCACGTTCTCGGCCCGCTCCTTCACGCTCGAGACGATCTCGTCCCGGAGCGCGCGGTCCTCGTCGGCGTCCCGGCCCCGGGGGCGCGTGCCCTTGATGGGATGCGTGGCGACGCGTCCGTCGGCCCCGCCGGTGAGGAACCGCTCGGGCGAGGCGCTGACGAGCGCGAGCGGGTCGAGGCGGATCAGCCCGCCGTGATGGCTCGGGCTGGAGCGGCGGAGGCGACGGTACGCCTCGACCGGATCGAACCGGCCCTCGACGACGATCTCGTCGGTGAGGCAGAGCTGGTAGGCGTCCCCCGCGCGGATGGCCTCCTGGCAGCGGCCGATCAGCGCCGTGTACTCGGCGGCGGAGTGGCGGCGGACCGGGTCGCCGGCGGGCTCGGGATCCGCGGGGTCCGCGGGTGCGGGCGCGCCGACGAGCTCGAGCAGGCGCGCGGTGAGCTCCTGCACGTCGCCCGTGGCGACCAGGCGGACGGTCCGGGTGCCGTGGTCGAACTCGAGCACGGGGTCGCCCCGGAGCAGGGCGAGGGCCGGCGGATCCGCGGGGCCGGTCGGCGCCGAGGGCAGGGAGACGGAGGCGGCTCCCGCCTCGTAGGAGATCCAGCCGTAGCGGCCGAGCGCGCGGTCGCCCGCGGGGGCCTCGTCGTCGACCGCGGCGAGCGCCGCCGCCACGTCGCCGCCGGCCTCGACGAGGAGCACGTCCCCGCGGGCGCACGCGCCGAGGTAGGAGCGGCCGCTCGTCGCTCCGAGGCCCGAGTCGAGCCAGAACGACGCCTCGGCCGTGGCGAACAGGGCGTGGTGCGCGAGCTCCGGATCGACCCAGGGCAGCTCGATCGAGCGGACGTGCCGATCCTCCGAGACCACTGGGCTAGCGTAGGCGGTCGTGGACGGCGAGCAGGTTCGGGAGTGGGACGGGCGGGCCCTGACGAGCGTTCCCGAGCCGCCCGGCACCTCCCTGGACGCGGCCGACTCCTGGCTGGTGGACGAGGGACGCGTCCGCGGGCTCGACCTGCACCGCGAGCGGTTCGCCGCCTCCGTCGCTTCGGCGGGCGGGCACCCGGACGTCGAGCCGTTCCTCCACGCCGCGATCGCCGCCCTGCCCCGCGAGGGCCGCTCCTTCCCCCGCGTCGAGCTCTCGGGAGGCGCCCTGCGGCTCCGGCTGCGATCCGCCCCGCCGACGACCCGCTCCGTGGTGCTGTGGACGAGCCCCGTGGATCCGCGCCGGACGCCGTCCTGGAAGGGGCCGGACATCGCACGTCTCGCCCTCCTACGGACGCGCGCGCACGCCGCGGGAGCGGACGAGGCCGTGCTGCTCGACGCCGAGGGCGCCGTCATCGACGGAGCGAGCAGCGCGATCCTGTGGTGGCTGGGCGATGCGCTGGTCATCCCTCCGGCGACGAGCACCCGCGTGCGCAGCGTGACGGCCCGCACGGTCTCGGTGCTCGCCGGCGCGCTCGGCGTGGACGTGATCGAGGCCCCGGCCGAGCCGGAGTCGCTCGAGGGCCGTGAGGTCTGGACGGCCAACGCCCTGCACGGTCTGCGGCTGGCGACCGCCTGGGCGGACGGACCGGCGCTCGCCGCGGAGCCGGGCCGCCTGGACGCCTGGCGGAAGCGGCTGGACGCTCTCAGGCGGCCTCTCCCGGCGCTCTGACCCGCGGAGGACCTCAGCTCCCGCGCGTCCCCCAGACGGAGGGCCCCCGTTCCGGTCGCAGTCGTGCGTCCGCCGTGCGAGCATCGAGTACCCCCTCTTCCGGCCCCCGCCGGCCACTCGAGAAAGTCCTGCGATGACGCGTTCCCCCTCCCCCCCCCCCCCCCCCCCCTCGCCCACCCCCCCACCCCCCACCCGCGCCCCCCCCCCCCGCGCTCCCCCCGCCCCCCCCCCCCGGCACCCCCCCGCCCCCCCGCCGCCCCCCCCCGGCG
>NZ_PSWC01000039.1:0-17744 GCF_002931535.1 Rathayibacter sp. AY1C6
CCGGTGCGCGGGGCGACGGAGTTGGTCGCCACCATGCCGGCGCCCCCGCCTGCCCGCCCGAGGGCGACGCCGGCACCGGCATGGTGGCGACCAACTCCGTCGCCCCGCGCACCGGCAACGTCAGCGCCGGCACCAGCATCTTCGCCATGGTCGTCCTCGAGGGCCCCTTGGAGAGCGTCCACCACGAGCTCGACCTCGTCGCGACCCCCGCCGGCGACCTCGTCGCGATGGTCCACTGCAACAACGGAGCCAGCGAGCTCGCCGGCTGGGTCGGCCTGTTCTCGCGGTTCGCCGCCGCGTCCGGCGGACCCTCCGACAGCGACGCCGTCTACGGCACCCTCTTCGCCGAGGCGCTCGAGGGCGAGGCGGACGCGGGCGGACTGCTCGCCTACAACCACCTCGCGGGCGAGCCGATCGCCGGCCTGGTCGAGGGCCGCCCGCTCGTCGTGCGCACCCCCGACTCGCGCCTCACGCTCGCCAACTTCATGCGCGCGCAGCTCTACGGCGTGTTCGGCACGCTGGCTCTGGGCATGCGCGTCCTCGCGGGCGAGGGCGTCCGGATCGACGAGATGTTCGCGCACGGAGGCATGTTCCGCACCGCCGGGGTCGCCCAGCGCTTCCTCGCCGGCGCGCTCGACGCCCCCGTCTCGGTCGCCGCGACCGCCTCCGAGGGCGGCCCGTGGGGCATGGCGGTGCTCGCCGCCTACCGCCTGCAGAGCGGAGTCGCGCTCGACGCCTACCTAACCGATCAGGTCTTCGGCGACTCCGGCTTCGAGACCGTCGCCCCCGACGCGGACGACGTCGCCGGCTTCTCCGCCTACCTCGAGCGCTACCGCGCCGGCCTCGCCGTCGAGCAGACCGCCGTCGAGACCCTCACCGACCCGCAGAACCAGGGAGCCACCGCATGACCACCCAGACCCCCGCCGTCGAGGAGGCGATCGCCCGCGTCCGCGAGGACGTCGCGCGGCTGCACTCCGAGCTCGTCCGCTACGGCCTCGTCATCTGGACCGGCGGCAACATCTCGGGCCGCGTGCCCGGCGCCGACCTCTTCGTGATCAAGCCCAGCGGCGTCTCCTACGACGACCTCGCGCCCGAGAACATGATCCTCTGCGACCTCGACGGGAACGTCGTCCCCGACACCCCCGGCAGCGACCGCAGCCCCTCCAGCGACACCGCGGCCCACGCCTACGTGTACCGCGAGATGCCCGAGGTCGGCGGAGTCGTGCACACGCACTCCACCTACGCGACCGCGTGGGCGGCCCGCGCCGAGTCGATCCCCTGCGTCATCACCGCGATGGCCGACGAGTTCGGCGGGGAGATCCCCATCGGCCCGTTCGCGATCATCGGCGACGACTCCATCGGCCGCGGCATCGTCGCGACCCTCAGCGGCCACCGCTCGCGCGCGGTCCTGATGCAGAACCACGGCGTCTTCACCATCGGCAAGGACGCGAAGGACGCCGTCAAGGCGGCCGTCATGGCCGAGGACGTCGCCCGCACCGTGCACCTCGCGCGCCAGGGCGGCGAGCTCGTCCCCATCCCGCAGGAGTCGATCGACGCCCTGTTCGACCGCTACCAGAACGTCTACGGACAGAACCCCACCGGAGCCATCGCATGAGCGTGTACCAGAGCATCATCCCCGACCTCGCCACCCGCACCGTCTGGTTCCTGACCGGCAGCCAGGACCTCTACGGCGAGGACACCCTCCGCCAGGTCGCCGAGCAGTCGCAGGCCGTCGTCGCGCAGCTCAACGAGGCGAGCGCGATCCCCGTGACCGTCGAGTGGAAGCCGGTGCTGAAGAGCTCCGACGCCATCCGCCGCACCATGATCGAGGCGAACTCCGACGACTCCGTGGTGGGCGTCATCACCTGGATGCACACCTTCAGCCCCTCGAAGATGTGGATCCACGGCTTCGACGCGCTCGCCAAGCCGCTGCTGCACTTCCACACCCAGGCGAACGTCGCCCTGCCGTGGCAGGACATCGACTTCGACTTCATGAACCTCAACCAGGCCGCGCACGGCGACCGCGAGCACGGCTACATCCTCAGCCGGATGAGCGTGCCCCGGAAGACCGTCGTCGGCCACGCGAGCGACGCCCGCGTCACCGAGGCCATCGGCACCTGGTCGCGCGCGGCCGCCGGCTGGTCCGCCTCGCAGAGCATGAAGGTCGCCCGCTTCGGCGACAACATGCGCAACGTCGCCGTCACCGAGGGCGACAAGACCGAGGCCGAGATCCGCCTCGGCGTCAGCGTCAACACCTGGGGCGTGAACGAGCTCGTCGAGCGCGTCGACGCGGCCACCTCCGAGCAGATCGACGCCCTCGTCGCCGAGTACCTCGAGAGCTACGACGTGGTCCCCGAGCTGCTCCCCGGCGGCGAGCGCCACGAGTCGCTCCGCTACGGCGCCGCGGTCGAGATCGGCCTGCGCTCGTTCCTGGAGGAGGGCGGCTTCGAGGCGTTCACCGACAGCTTCGAGGACCTCGGCGGGCTCCGCCAGCTCCCGGGACTCGCCGTGCAGCGCCTCATGGCCGACGGCTACGGCTTCGGCGGAGAGGGCGACTGGAAGACGGCCGTCCTCATCCGCATCGCCGCCGTCATGGGCGCCGGCCTCCCCGGCGGCACCAGCCTGATGGAGGACTACACCTACGACATGACGCCCGGCGAGGAGCTCATCCTCGGCGCGCACATGCTCGAGGTGTCGCCGTCCCTGTCGTCGAAGCGCGCCTCGCTCGAGATCCACCCGCTGGGCATCGGCGGCCGCGAGGACCCGGTGCGCCTGGTCTTCACCGCCGACGCCGGCCCGGCCGTGGTGGTCGCCCTGAGCGACGTCCGCGAGCGCTTCCGCCTGGTCGCGAACAAGGTCCGGAACGTCGAGCCGCCGCAGACGCTCCCGCACCTGCCCGTCGGCCGCGCCGTCTGGCAGCCCGCCCCGGACTTCGGCACCAGTGCCGCCGCCTGGATCACCGCCGGTGCCGCGCACCACACGGTGATGACGACGCAGATCGGGCTGGAGGCGTGGGAGGACTTCGCCCGCATCGCCGGCGTCGAGCTCCTCGTGATCGACGAGTCGACCACCCTCCGCGGCTTCGAGTCCGACATCCGCTCGAACGCGGCGTACTACCGCCTCTCCCAGGGCCTGTAGATCCTGCGAGGCTGGACGGCCGGCTCCCTGCGGGGGGCCGGCCGTCCGTCGTTCCCGGCGAGCCGCCGGGTCGGGGCGGGGGCCCGCCGCCGAGACCGGCCTGGATCGCGTCAGCGATCGAGGGCGGATCGCCCGCTCCGGCCCGCTCGGCGCCCGCTGCAGCGTCCCGGCCCCGGTTGCGGACGCGCTCGCAGCACGACGGAGGCCGGGAGGCCCGGACGGCCCTCGCGGGCAGTCGGTCCTTCCGGCCTCCGGGATGCAGGCGTGCGGCGGGCGGTCAGTCGCGCGAGGTCGAGAACGCCGCGTCGAAGGCGTCGGCCGGCGGCGTGATCGCGTTGAGCTTCCGCACGAAGGCCAGGGCCTCGGGGGCGCCGTCGAGGCGGTCCATGCCGGCGTCCTCCCACTCGACGCTGGTCGGGCCGGTGTAGCCGATCGCGTTGAGCGCGCGGAACACCGGCTCCCACGGGACGGCGCCGTGCCCGGTCGAGACGAAGGTCCACCCGCGGCGCGGGTTCGCCCACGGCAGGTGCGAGCCGAGGACGCCGTTGCGGCCGTCGAGGTTGGTGACCGACTCCTTCACGTGAACGTGGAAGATGTGGTCGGCGAAGTCGAGCACGAACGCGACGCTGTCGAGCTGCTGCCAGACGAAGTGCGACGGGTCGAAGTTGAAGCCGAACGAGGCGCGGTGGCCGATCGCCTCGAGGGTGCGCTTGGCGGTCCAGTAGTCGTAGGCGATCTCGCTCGGGTGCACCTCGAGCGCGTAGCGGACGCCGACCTCCTCGAAGACGTCGAGGATCGGGTTCCAGCGGTCGGCGAAGTCCTGGTAGCCGGCGGCGATCCACTCGTCGGAGGCGGGCGGGAACATGGCCACGCCCTTCCAGATCGACGAGCCGGAGAAGCCGTTGACCTGCGTCACGCCGAGCGCGGCGGCGAAGCGGGCGGTGTCCTTGAGGTCCTGGGCGGCGCGCTGCCGGACGCCCTCGGGGTCGCCGTCGCCCCAGACGCGGTCGCTGAGGATGTCGCGGTGGCGCTCGTCGATCGGGTCGTCGCAGACCGCCTGGCCGGTGAGGTGGTTCGAGATCGCGAAGACCTGGAGGCCGTTGCGCTCGAGGATGTCCTTCCGGCTCTGCACGTACTCCGCGTCGTCCCAGCGCGCCACGTCGATGTGGTCGCCCCAGCAGGCGATCTCGAGGCCGTCGTAGCCCCACTCCCCCGCGAGGCGCGCCACCTCCTCGAAGGGGAGGTCCGCCCACTGGCCGGTGAAGAGGGTGATCGGTCGCGTCATCGCGGATTCCTAACTCTCGACTCCCGCGCGCCGTCGCACCGGGAGAGGTAATTTGAGGGTTCACGCAACATATCAGGCACTCCCGCGAGCCCGAAAGGAACCGATCATCGCCCCGATCGCCGGCGCACTGTTGCGCAAGCCCACCCTCGTCACCGCCACTGCGGCCCCGACCTGGGAGGAGGGCCTGATCGTCGGCAGCGGCCGCGTCGGCGCCGTGGTGCACGGCCCGGCCGACGCGCTCACCGTCTCGCTGGCGCACGAGCGCTACTTCCTCCCCGTCAACGCGCGGCCCGCCGCCCCGGACCTCGCCCCGGTGCGGGACGAGCTGCGGAGTGCCCTGCTGGCCGGGGACGCCGACGCGGCGAGCGACCTGCTCGAGCGCGGGGCGCGGGCGAGCGGCTACTACGGCGGCCTGATCTGGACCGATCCGCTCGGGCTGTGCGCGACGCTGTCGATCCGCACGGCCGGCGGGGTCGCGTCGAGCCGGCGCCTGCTCGACCCGCTGCTGGGCGAGGTCGCGGTCGAGTGGACCGACCTCGACGGCGGGCGGCACGCGGTGCGACTGATCGCTCCGCACGGGGGCGAGAGCGTCCGGCTGCGGGTGGAGTCGGAGCGCGACGGCGAGAGCACGGTCGAGCTCGGGCTGGGCGCCGGGGACGCGACCTCATTCGACACGGGCGTGCCGGACGCGTCGGCCGTGGTCGAGGCGGCGGTCGAGGGCGGTGCGGTCGGGCGACTGCTGGCCGTTGCCGGGACCGGGAGCGCCGAGACCGGAGGCGAGCGGATCCGCGCGACGGTCACCGCGGCGACCGGGGCGCCGTGGGACGTGGAGGGCGTCGTGACCCGCTCGACGGTGCCGGTCGCGGCCGGGGCGGGCGCGCTCCTCCGCGTCGATCTGTCGCTGGCGGGCGACGAGCCGACGGGCCGGGAGCGTGCGGGCGGCGAGCCGACGGGCGGCGACGCCTCGTGGGCGGAGCTGCGCGAGGCCCAGCGCCACGGGCACGGCCGGCTGGTCGGCGCCTCCTCCCTCGATCTCGCCGGAGCCTCCTCCGCGGTGCTCACCGAGGACCTCTGGGAGGAGGCCCGCGCCGGCGACGAGGGCGCGCGCCGCCGCGTCGTCGAGCTCGCATACCTCAGCGGCCGCGCGAACATCGTCGCGTCGACCGGCGAGCTGCCGCCGACGCTGCAGGGCGTCTGGCAGGGCACCTGGCGGCCGGCGTGGTCGGCCGACTACACGCTGAACGGCAACGTCCAGAACGGAGCGATGGCGGGCATGATCCCGACCGGCACGCCCGAGCTGGCGCTGTCGATCCTGGAGCTGGTGCTGCCGCACCTCGACGACTACCGCGAGAACGCGCGCCTCGTCTACGGGGCGGAGGGGATGCTCCTGCCGTCGCGGATGTCGACCCACGGCCGCGCCGACCACTTCGCGGCGAGCTACCCGCACCTCTTCTGGACGGGCTGCGGCGGCTGGGTGCTGCGCCTCGCCGCCGACGCCGTCGCGGCCACGGGAGACCGCGGCATCGTCGACGACCGGCTGTGGGAGCTGGCCGAGGGCGTGCTGCGCTTCGCCGAGACCGGAACGACCGTGGTCGACGGGGTGCGCCGGATCGTCCCCTCCTACTCCCCCGAGAACACACCGGGTGGTGCGCGCTCGCCGATAGCGGTCGATGCGACGATCGACGTCGCCGTGCTGCGGGACGCCGCGCGGGCGACGGCGCTGCTCGGCCGGGCCCGCGGCGACGACTCGCTCGACGAGCGCTGGGCGCGGGTAGTCGCGGAGCTGCCGGAGTACCGGGTCGCCGAGGACGGCACGCTGGCGGAGTGGATCGACCCGCGGTTCGCGGAGGAGATCGCGCACCGGCACGCGTCGCAGCTGTACCCGCTCTGGTACGCGGGCGACGCGGCCTTCGAGGGGCCCGGCGCCTCCGCGGTGCGGCTGCGGGCCGCCGCGGCGGCGACGGTGGCGGCGAAGATCGCGTGGCGGGCCGAGGCGCCGACCGCTCCTCCCGGGCGGATGGAGATGGCGTTCGGGCTGGTGCAGGTGGGCGTCGCGGCGGCGGCGCTGGGTGACGGGGAGGCTGCGCTGACCTGCGCGGAGTGGCTCGCGGTCGAGCACTGGTCACCGACGCTGACGACCCGGCACGACGCGGGGCGGATCTTCAACCTCGACGCCAGCGGCGGACTGCCGGGGCTCGTGGCGGCGATGCTGCTGGGATCGGATGACGAGACGCTGACGGTGCTGCCGGCACTGCCGTCCGCGTGGGCGCGGGGTGCCGTGACGGGGCTGCGCGCACGCGGCGGGGTGGTCGTGGACCGGCTGGAGTGGTCGCCGGGGCGGGCGTCGCTGTGGGTGCGGCGGGTGCCGGGCGCGGAGTGGCTGGCACCGGCGGGCGGGACGCGGGTGCGCACGCTGCGCGACGCGGTGCTGCGGGTCGACGGGCGCGAGGTGTCGAGCGGGCTGGAGCTCGGTGCGGAGGCGGTGCGCGTGGACGTGGAGTGGCGCGGCTGAGGGCACTGCGGAGGGTACGGCTGCAGCACGCGGAACGGGCTCCGGTACGCCGACGGAGGCGGAGCAGCGCACCGGGTGTCGTCCCGGCCGGCCGCCGGACCCGCCGTGCGGCTGCGTCGACGTGAGAACGAGACGCGAGCCGGATGCGGTGGGTCGGGTCAGCTCCGCGAGTGCCCGTAGCGGTCGTAGACGCGGTTGCGGGCCGCCCGCTCGGCGGCGGGCAGGCGCTGCGCGTCGGCGATCTCGTAGACGCCGAAGGTGTCGCGCAGGCGCGAGGCCGGGTCGACCTCGACGAAGGTGCACCAGGGCAGCCAGTGGTGGTGGCTGCGCAGGGTCTGGGTCGCGAAGTCGCCGCTCTCGTGGCCGAGGCCGGGCATCGCGTAGCCGATGCTGCCGTCGACGTCGGTCGACTGGCGGGTGTTGCGGTGCAGGAACTCGGCGAAATCGAGGTAGTGCTCGTCGCCCGTGATCAGGTGCAGTCGGTAGTAGCTGTACGAGCAGGCCGCCATGTAGACGTCGGCGCCGCCGCCGAGGGTGATGATGCTCTGTCCGCTGATCGAGTACCGGTTGAAGGGATGCGCCCAGGGCGCGCGGACCGGGAAGGACCACGCGTAGGTCCAGGTCTCCGTGTAGTCGGCGGCGCGGACGGCGCCCTCCAGCCAGCGCGGCTCCTCCGTCAGGTCGTAGAGCGCGAGGAAGCCGAACAGCCCGTAGATGCCCGCCTCCTTGTCCTGGATGTCGGCGTTGTCGCAGGTGCCGCCGCGGTACTCCAGCGTCCGGTGGATGTTCGCGAACGACCACTCGCCGGCGCGCACGGCGGACGCGCGGTAGCGCCCCTCCCCCGTCACGAGGTGCAGCTGCACGAGGAAGCGGATCACGCTCGGGGTGTTCGAGCGCGAGTCCATCCGCACCGAGCCGTCGGCGTTGTAGGCGCGGTGGAAGCTGCCGTCGGCGTCCTGCACCTCGAGCAGCCAGTCGGCGGTCCGCCGGCAGAACTCGAGCCAGAGCGGGCGCTCGTCGCCGAGGTCGCGCAGGTGCAGGTAGGCGTCGAGGATCGCCTCGACGCCGTCGGCGAGCATCCGCAGGTAGTGCGGGTACGGCTCGAAGCCGCCGAGCGAGGGGTTGAAGCACATCCGCGGCGGGCCCGACTCGGGCAGCGCGGTCCGCGCCCAGAAGTCGACGATGCCGACGCCCTGCTCGAACGCCTCCGGCACGCCCTCGCGGTCGCCGTAGCGCAGCAGCTGGTAGCCGATGCCGGGCTGCTGTCCGACGAAGCCGAACTGGAAGGAGACGCTCGAGACGTCGAGATCCGGCAGCTGGCAGGCGAACGGCAGGCCCCAGGAGTCGCCGTAGCGGCGGGTGAGGCGCTGGAGGATCGCCATGCCGTGGTGGAAGTGCCGCTCGTTGTCGACCTCGAACAGGTCGTCGCGCAGGCGCGCGTAGGCGCTGCGCCAGGTGGCGCGCATCATCGTCGCGAAGTCGTCGTGGCGGCCGAGGTCGACGGCCACGGCGTAGCGCTGGCGGAAGCCGACCTCGACCGGGTGGTTCACCCGCTGCAGGGCCTTCGGGGCGGCGTCGTAGTCGAGGCCGGAGTAGGGGTTGTCGATCGGGCGCTCGCCGTCGGCGCCCGGGTGGACGTAGTCGATCGACAGGCCCGCGGGCGGCACGTCGAGCGGGGTCCGCACGCCGAAGCCGTAGTAGAGGTAGTTCAGCGTCGTGCCCTGCGGGCGGCTCAGGCCGATCGAGCCGACGGTGCACTCCGGGTCGGTGAAGTTCTCCGAGCGGACCACGTCCAGGCGCGGCAGCGTCGCGTCGGCCGCCCAGCGCGAGAGCGCCACGGTCTCGCCGGTCGCGAGGCTCTGCGCGGCGAACAGCGGCAGCGCGTAGTGCGTCTCGGTGCGCCAGAAGTACTCGCTGCCGGGGTCGCGGCCCATCGCGTCGGCGGGCCCGAAGGCGTTGTCGCGGTACCAGGCGCCGGGGGCGAAGCACTCGTAGTCGCGGAGGTCGTCGGACCCGGTCAGCCCGAGCGAGACGGCGGTGGAGAAGCCGAGGTCACCGCCGGCCGCCAGCACCTCGACGTCGCGGTGCACGGAGAAGCCGTCGCCCGCGACGCGCCAGACGTCGGTGACGGCGAAGGCCGACCCGGAGCGGACGGTGATCGTCCCGCTCGCGGTGATCGCCCCCTCCGACAGCGAGACGTCGTCATAGGGCGCGCCGGAGTACTCGCTGATCGCGGCGACGGTCTTGACCGTGACGCGCAGCGGCCGGTCGTTCGCGTAGAGGACGCGCTCGCCCGCGAGCACCTCGAGGCCGCCCGCCTCGACGCGGAGGGTGTAGTCGCCGGAGCGCAGTTCCACGGTGGTTCCTTCCCGGAGGGTCATCTCAGCTCTTCTCGTCGTGCGCGCGGGGGACGGCCGGTCGGGCGGCCCCGGCCGGCTCGTCCTCGAGCCGCTGCGCCCCGGGATCGAAGCGCCGCGAGCCCGGCCGGAACAGCAGCGCCACGCCGCCCTCGACCAGGCCCGCGAGCAGCAGCAGGATCGCGAACGGGATCAGCGAGATCTCGGCCCACGCGCCCATCACCGGCATCACCAGTCCGGCCGCCGTGAAGCTGACCGTGCCGAGGATCGCCGTGACGCTGCCCGCCTCGCTCGACGGGCCCTGCAGCGAGAGGTACTGCACCGGGGCGAAGCCGAGCGAGCGGCCGGCCAGCGCGAACGTCAGCGCGCCGACGACGACGAGCAGCGGCTGCGTGCCGGTGAGCGCGAGCACCGCGACCACGACGGCGCCGAGCGCCGTGACGATCGCCGAGGCGGACATCGCGAACCGGGGTCCGAACCGCGGCACGATCACCCGTCCCGTCGTCTGCCCGACCGCGATCGTCACGAGCGAGGTGACCAGGAACAGCAGCCCGTACAGGTCGGGACCGACCGCGTAGACGTTCGTGTAGAGGAAGGGCGCGGTCGCGAGATACGCGAAGCCGACCGACCAGCCCGCGGCCGAGGCGGCGGCGAGCGCCAGCACGCGCGGCCGCCGGAGCATCCCGAAGGAGTTGCGCAGCGACGGGCCGAGCCCGCCCTGGTGCCGCCGCTCGCGGGGCAGCGTCTCGGGCAGCACCAGGAGCGCGATCACGGTCGCGAGCGCTCCCCAGGCGGCGACCGCGAGGAAGGAGCCGCGCCAGTCGATCACCTTGGTCAGCTGCGCGCCGACGGAGGGCACCAGGATCGGGAAGACCGAGACGATCACGGCGAGGTTCGCGAGCATCGTGACGAGCCGCTTGCCGCTGTAGAGGTCGCGGACGATGGCGGTGACGACGACGCCCGCAGCGGTGCAGGCGGCGCCCTGGACGAAGCGGGCCGAGAGCAGCACGGCGGTGTCGGAGGTCATCGCCGCGACGAGGCTCGCCGCGATGTGCAGCGCCGCCGAGACGCCGAGCGGCCACTTGCGGCCGACCGCGTCGCTGAGCGGTCCTGAGATGAGCTGGCCGGCCGCGAAGCCGAAGGTGGCGCCGGTGACGACCAGCTGGGCGGTCGCCACCGAGACGCCGAGATCGTCCTGCAGCGTCGGCAGGAACGGCAGCACCAGGTCGATGGTGAGCGGCCCGAAGCCGACGAGCATCGCGAAGATCGGCAGCAGGAGGCGGCCGCGGGGCATCGCCCGGACGGCGGGGGAGGCGGTGGAGGCGGTCATGAGCGCGGAGCGCAGGTCACGGAGGGGATCCTGTCCATCAGCTCCCGGCCGAGACCGGGAAGTAGAGCGAGAAGGGTTCGTCGACGACCTCGTGCAGAGGCCGGAAGCGGACGGCGGCGGGCTGGCCGACGGCGCGGTATCCGCGCAGCCACTGGGTCCACTGCCGCTCGTTGTCGGGGGCGAGCAGGGCGGGGGCGTCCTCGAGGCGCCCCCGCAGCGCGATCTCGCGGTCGACGAGGCCGGCCAGCACGATCGGGCCCTCGACGAAGGCGACCGTGCCCGGCTCGTCCGGGATCGGCACGGCGCGGATCTCGGTGCCGAAGGCGAGGTCGACGCTCGTGCGGCCGCCGGGGTGCTCGATCAGGAGCGCGCCGTCGCCCGCCCGGACGCGCTCGGCGTCGCCCGCGACCCCCGGCTCGCCGACGGTCCACTCCGGCACCCGCAGCCGCACGTGCAGCGCGGCCCCCTCCTCCGAGACGATCTCGACCCGGATCCGCGAGGCGGTGGGGCGGTGCACGTCGCCCGCGGCACCCGCGTTGGCGTCCGGGCCGACGTAGCCGGCGGTGTCGAGCACCTCGACCCGCACCGCCGCGTCGCCGGCGGCGGACGGCAGGCGCAGGCTCGCGTCGACGTGCTGCGCGATCGTCAGCTCGGCGTCGCCGCCGCGGTAGAAGACGAGCCCGGAGTGGCGCGTGTGCGCCTGCACCAGCGTGCCGTGGCAGCACCAGAAGTCCTCGGTCGGGCTGCCCCAGTCCTTGCGGGCGCCGCCCTCGAGCGGCAGGAAGTAGGCGACCATCCCGGTCCGCGGGTTCTGCTGGGCGAGGAGGCCGTTCCAGAGGTTCCGCTCGATGTAGTCGGCGTAGGCGAGGTCGCCTGTCCAGCGCAGCAGCACGTCGGCCAGCCGGATCATGTTGTAGACGACGCAGTGCTCCTGCGTCTTCTCGCCGCGGCGAGCGGCGAAAGCGAAGGGCGGCGTCCAGATCTCGCCGGAGGTCTGACCGCCCGTGCAGAAGGTGCCGCGGAGGGTGACCGCCTGCTCCCAGTAGGCCTCGACGATCCTCCGCCAGCGCTCGTCGCCGGTGACCTCGTAGGCGCGGGCGGCACCGAGCACCTCGGGGATCGTGGTGTTGGCGTGCATGTTGGTCAGCACGTCGCGGCCCTCGAGCAGGCCCTCGAAGAGGGAGCGGCGGTCGTAGCGGCCGAGCAGCTCGGTGTAGACGGGGTCGCCGGTGATCGCGAGGAGGTCGGCCCAGACCTCGAGCATGCCGCCGGTCTCGACCTCGAGGATCTCCTGGAACGCGGCGTCGTCGAATCCGCGGACCCACTCCAGCAGCGGGACCGTGGCGGCCCGCGCCATCCGCAGCGCCCGCTCGTCGCCGAGGTCGAGGTGCAGGTCGACGAGGCCCATCAGCAGCTTGTGCATCGCGTACTGCGGCGCCCAGATGGGGCGGCCGGTCGCGAGGCGGTCGAGGTAGCCGCGCGGGATCGCCCAGATCCAGCCGCCGCCGTTCTCCTCCTGGCAGCGCTCGAGTCCGTCGAGCACGGAGTCGATCCGGACGCGCAGCAGCGGGTCGCCGGTGACCGCGACCTCGCGGGCCGCGGCGGAGAGCCAGTGGCCGAGGAAGTGCCCGCGCAGCTGCGAGCCCGGCGTCTCCCAGCCCCAGTGCCGGTCGAGGCCGCGGGCCTCGCGCGAGTCCTGCGAGGGGTGGAGGTGCCAGCCCTGGTCGCCGATCCCGGCCTCGATCAGGAAGTTCTGCAGCAGCCCCTCGTCGGTGAGCGAGAGGAGGTAGTCGCGGTTGAGCCGCCGCCGCGCGTCGAGCACCCCGCGCTCCAGGCGGGTCTCGTGCGGGGCCGGGTGGGTCAGCGGCATGGGTGCTCCTCGTCGAGGCGGTGGGTGGTGGGGATGAGCGGCGCGAGCGGTGGTCGATCGGCGCGGGTCGATCCGCGCGGTGGTCCATCCGACCGAGGGTCGAGATCGATCTCTCGCTGTACTCAGACCAGGATCGACGATAGGAATGGGGACATGCAATCCCCGAGAGTGATCCATCTCGTCGCCGATGACGTGTCCGCCCTCCTCACTCAGTCGGGAGGCGACCTGCCCGTGCTGCTGCACTGGGGTCCGCGACTCGACGCGAGCGACGACGATCTCGCAGCTTTCGCAAGAACTCCCGTGCGGACGGGGATCGAGGGCTCCTCCGACGTCCCCTACGAGCCCGGGATCCTGCCCGAGCACACCTTCGGCTGGGCCGGCCTGCCGGGTCTCCGGGTGCACCGGGAGGGCGCCGGCTGGTCGCCGAGGCTGACCGTGGACACCGTCTCGGTGGACGGGGAGGCCCTCGCGGAGGGCGCGGTCGCGCAGGCCGGCAGCGCCGCCGTGACCGTCGAGGCGCACGACGCGCAGGCCCGGATCGGGGTGGTCCTAGAGATCGTTCTCTCTGCTGCCGGACTGCTCAGGACCCGCGTCTCGGTCCGCAACGACGGCGCCGGGCACCTGGAGGTGATCGGCGTCGACCCCGCCATCCGGATCCCGACCGAGGCCCGCGAGATCCTGGACTTCTCCGGCCGCTGGGGCACCGAGAAGATCCCCCAGCGCCACCCCGTCGTCACCGGCACCCACTCCCGCTCCTCGCGGCGCGGCCGCACCGGCCTGGACGCGACGACGGTCGTCGCGGTCGGCACCCCCGGCTTCGACTCCGCCGACGGGCGGGTCTGGCTCTGCCACGTCGGCATCGGCGGCAACCACGAGCACGCGGTGGAGCGCGGCGACGGCTGGCTCGCCTTCCGGGGCGGCGAGCTGCTCCTGCCCGGCGAGGTGCGCCTCGCGAGCGGCGAGAGCTACTCCTCCCCCTGGATCTCCGGCAGCTTCGGCCACGGCCTCGACGCCGCGGCCGCCCGCTTCCACGCCCACCTCCGCGGGGCCTCCCGCTCCTCGCGCCGGCCGCGCCCGGTGACGCTCAACGTCTGGGAGGCGGTCTACTTCGACCAGGACCTCGCCGTCCTCGCCGAGCTGGCCGACCGCGCCGCCGCCCTCGGGGTCGAGCGCTACGTGCTCGACGACGGCTGGTTCCTCGGCCGCAGCGACGACCGCGCCGGCCTCGGCGACTGGACGCCCGACCCCGTCGCCTGGCCCGACGGCCTCCTCCCCCTCGCCGAGCACGTCCGCGGCCTGGGCATGGAGTTCGGCCTCTGGGTCGAGCCCGAGATGATCAACGAGGACTCCGACCTCGCCCGCGCGCACCCCGACTGGATCCTGCGGGCCCGCGAGGAGCTGCCGCCGCGGTTCCGCTTCCAGCAGGTGCTCGACCTGACGAACCCCGACGCGTTCGCGCACATCCTCGGCGTGCTCGACGGCCTGGTCGCCGACCTCGGCGTCGCCTACCTCAAGTGGGACCACAACCGCGACCTGATCGACGCGGGCCACCCCGCCACCGGGACGGCCGCGGTGCACGAGCAGACGCTCGCGCTGTACCGGCTGATCGACGAGCTGCGCGCCCGGCACCCGGAGCTCGAGATCGAGAGCTGCGCCTCCGGCGGCGGCCGGGTCGACCTGGGGATCCTCGAGCGCACCGACCGCGTGCACACCTCCGACAACCAGGACCCGCTGGACCGCTCGCGGATGCTGCGCTGGACCGGGCTGCTCGTGCCGCCGGAGATGCTCGGATCGCACGTCGCCTCGCCGGTCAACTCCGTCACCGGTCGCACCAGCGACCTGCACACCCGCTGCGCGATCGCCTTCCTCGGCCACTTCGGGATCGAGTGGGACCTCCGCGAGCTGGACGCGGAGGAGGAGCCCGTGCTGGCGGGCTGGATCGCGGCGTACCGCGAGCACCGCGGCCTGATCGCGACCGGCCGGGTCGTCGGGGGCGACGACTCCGACCCCGACGCGCCGTCGCTGCGCGGCGTCGTCGCGCCGGACGGCTCGGAGGCGCTGTACACGCTGGTCACGCCCGCGCTGACCGCGGACTCGCGCCGCCGCGTCCGCCTCCCGGGCCTGGATCCGCGGGCGCGCTACCGGATCGAGACCGCGCGCCCCGGCTCGCTCGGCCCGCCCTGGCAGAGCCCGCACTGGCTGGAGTCGACGGTGCCGCTGGACTCCGACGCCCCGGCCCCCGCCTACTCGGGGAGCCTGCTGGGCGAGGCGGGCCTGGACCTGCCGACCTTCCACGCCGACCGCGCGATCGTCCTGCGGCTCGTCCGCGAGACCGCGTGAGCACCGCCGCCGACCCCGGCGTCCTCGACACCGCCGGCACCGCCGCCGACCCGTCCGCCACCACCCTGGAGCACCCCGTGAACAGCACCGTCACCGTCGACCTCGACCGCCCCGGCGCCACCATCAGCCGCCACCTCTACGGCCACTTCGCCGAGCACCTCGGCCGGTGCATCTACGACGGCTTCTGGGTCGGCGAGGACTCGCCCGTCCCGAACGAGGGCGGGATCCGCCTGGACGTCGTCGAGGCCCTCCGCGCCCTCGACATCCCCAACCTCCGCTGGCCCGGCGGCTGCTTCGCCGACCGCTACCACTGGACCAACGGCATCGGCCCGCGCGAGGAGCGCCCCGGCCTGATCAACACCCAGTGGGGCGGAGTCGCGGAGGACAACTCCTTCGGCACCCACGAGTTCATGGCGCTCTGCGAGCTGCTCGGCGCCGACGCCTACATCTCGGGCAACATCGGATCCGGCACCGTGCAGGAGATGGCGGACTGGGCCGAGTACCTCACCGGCGCGGGCAAGTCGCCGATGGCCGATCTGCGCCGCTCCCACGGCCGGGAGGAGCCGTGGACCGTCCGCTTCTGGGGGCTCGGCAACGAGACCTGGGGCTGCGGCGGCAACATGCGCGCCGGCGCCTACGCCGACCTGGCGCGGCAGTTCGGGACCTTCGTGCAGAGCGGCAACGACACTCCGCTCTACCGCGTGGCCGCCGGAGCCGACGGCGCCGACACCCACTGGACGCAGACGCTGATGGAGGTGATCCCCGAGATCGAGGGGCACCCCTTCTCCTCCGTGCCGTGGGAGTCGGTCTCGGTGCACTACTACACGATCGGCGGCAGCTGGCACGCGAAGGGCAGCGCGACCGACTTCGACGCCGACACCTACTGGAGCACGATCGTGGCCGCGCAGGGGATCGAGGAGCTGCTCCGCTCGCACGCCGCGGTGATGGACGTCCACGACCCCGAGAAGAAGTACGGGATGGTGCTCGACGAGTGGGGCACCTGGTGGGACGTGGAGCCGGGGACCCACCCGGGCTTCCTCTTCCAGCAGAACACGATCCGCGACGCGATGGTCGCGGCCTGGCACTTCGACGTCTTCCACGGCTTCGCCGACCGCCTGACGATGGCGAACATCGCGCAGACGGTGAACGTGCTGCAGGCGATGCTGCTGACGGACCCGGACGGCGGCGAGATGGTCCGCACGCCGACCTACCACGTGTTCGAGATGAACAAGGGGCACCACGACGCGACGGTGCTGCCGACCACGGTCGCCGGCCCGACGCACGCGGTCGACGGCCGCGAGATCCCCGTCGCCTCCGCCTCCGCCTCCACGAAGGACGGCCGCGTCCTGGTCTCGCTGACGAACGTCGACCTGGAGGAGCCGCTCGAGGTCTCCCTCGACTTCCGCGGTGGAACCGTGACCGGCGCGACCGGCCGCCTCCTCACCGCCGACCGCCCCGACGCGCACAACCGGCCCGGCGCCGCCGACGAGGTGAGCCCCGTCGCCCTCGAGGGCATCGAGACCACGGCGACAGGCCTGCGCGTCACGCTGCCCCCGCACTCCTTCGCGACCGTGACGCTGGAGCTGTCGTGATCGCCGCGCGCACGGAGGCCGCCCGCCGCCCGCCGATGGGCTGGAACAGCTGGGACTGCTTCGGCGCCTCGGTGACGGAGGAGGAGGTGCTCGCGAACGCCGAGTACCTCGCCGAGCACCTCCTGCCGCACGGCTGGGACACGGTCGTCGTCGACATCCAGTGGTACGAGCCCGATCCCGGCACGAGCGACTACCAGGAGGTGTCGGAGCCGGTGCTCGACGACTGGGGACGCCCGCAGCCCGCCGTCGGCCGCTTCCCCTCCGCGGCGACGGGCGGATTCACGGCGCTGGCCGCGCGCGTGCACGCCCTCGGCCTCCGCTTCGGCGTGCACCTGATGCGCGGCGTCCCCCGCCGAGCGGCCGAGCTCGGCCTGCCGGTGCTCGGGGCGGAGGCGACCTGCGCCGACATCGCCGACCGCGGGAACGTCTGCCCGTGGAACCCCGACAACTACGGAGTCGACATGAGCGCGCCCGGCGCGCAGCAGTACTGCGACTCCGTGATGGCGCAGCTGGCCTCGTGGGGCGTCGACTTCGTGAAGCTCGACGACGTGCTCTACCCGCCGATCCAGGCGGAGGAGATCGCCGCCCTCTCCCGCGCGATCGACGCGACCGGCCGCCCGATGGTGCTGAGCCTCTCCCCCGGCAAGCAGCTCTCGCTCGAGAACCTCGAGCTGCTGCGCTCGACCGCGCAGATGTGGCGGATCTCGGACGACTTCTGGGACGACTGGGCGCACCTGCACGAGCAGTTCCAGCGGGCCGCGCGCTGGGCGCCGCACCAGCGCCCCGGCGCGTGGGCCGACGCCGACATGCTGCCGCTGGGGCGGATCGGCGTGCGCGCGCACGTGGGCGAGGACCGGCTCTCGCGGTTCACGCCCGCGGAGCAGCGGACGCTCGTGACGCTGTGGTGCCTGCTCCGCTCGCCGCTGATCATGGGCGGGCACCTCCCGGACACGCCCGCCGACACCCTGGCGCTGCTGACGAACGACGACGTCCTCGCGCTGCTCGGCAGCGACGGCAGCCGCGAGATCGTCCGCGACGGCGACCTGGTGGTGTGGTCGGCGTGGCGCGGCGACGAGCAGTGGCGCGGAGTGTTCTGGCTGGGCTCGTCGGCGCGGTCCTACTCCGCTCATCTGGCCGACCTGGGCTGCTCCGGCGCGACCTCGGCCGTCGATGTGTGGAGCGGCGCCGAGCTGCCGATCGTCGGCGGCGCCGTCGAACTCGAGCTCGAGCCGCACGGCTGCCGCCTGCTGCGCCTGGCCTGACGCGCGGGCGCGTCCGGGAGGTGCCCGCCCATGATCAGCGGCGAGCGGAGCAGGCACC